>JBBRJB010000599.1:0-2159 GCA_038220085.1 Burkholderiales bacterium | reverse complement strand
TCAAGGCGTACGGCATTCGGGTGCTCTGCGATCAGGGACTTGTCGGCGAGTACGTCGGCGGAGATGCTGTAGGCCTCGCGCAGATGAACAAGTTCGCCGACACATTGATCGGAAAAAACCCCCTTCAGCGTGAACTGATCTACAACGATCTCAAGCGCTGCTTGCGAAAATTCGACAAGATGGGCATCGGCCTGATCGATCTTCCTCTGTGGGATCTCGCGGGAAAGCACTATGACGCTCCCGTCGCCGAACTGCTCGGCGGGTGGAGAACGAAGCTGCCCGCCTATGCCTCAACTATGTCGGGCGACCGCAATGGTGGTCTGGATACACCGGAAGCCTTTGCAGACTTCGCCGTCCAATGCAAGTCCCTTGGCTATCGCGGCTACAAGCTTCACGTCTGGGACGACTATTCCGTCGCAGAGCTCAAGAAAACGATTCTGGCGGTACGAAAAGCAGTCGGCGATGACATGCATCTGATGCTGGATCCCGCCTGCAAGCTGCAGACGTTCGTTGAAGCTTTGGAGGTCGGCCACGCCTGCGACGAAGCCAACTTCCTCTGGTACGAGGATCCGTATCGAGACACGGGTATTTCTTCGTACTCGCACAAGATGCTCCGGGAAAAGTTGAAGACGCCGCTCTGTCAGACCGAACATATCCGAGGCCTCGAAGAGCACGTGAATTTCATCCTGGCGGGCGGCACCGACCTCGTCCGGTCAGATGCCGAGTACGACGGTGGAATCACCGGCGCGATGAAGATCGCGCACGCAGCCGAAGGCTTCGGCCTGGACGTCGAGATCCACGGCCCTGGGCCTATGCATCGGCACCTGATGGCGGCGATCCGGAACACGAACTACTATGAGATGTCCCTGGTGCATCCGAAGACCGGTGAAATCGGCCGGTGCCAGCAGATTTACGCGTGCGGGTATCGGGATGGGCTGAACGAGGTCGATGCCGATGGCATGGTCGACGTCCCCAGCGGAGCGGGTTTCGGCGTGACCTACGATTGGGATTTCATCCGGTCGCATCAGGTCGATAGCAAGATCTTCAAGTGACCAGAGATCTCGCGAGCGACGCCGCCACGCACCTGGCGGCCTTCGCAGCCTCTGAGCTGCCCGACACAGAGAAGTTGACCTCTTGGGAGCCTGTCGGAGTATGGGAAGGGGTCGCGCGGTGGACGACAGGGATGCAGCGCAAGGCGCGCGAAGGGGTCAATACCAAGCGTATTAACCCCTTTGCGCAACGCCGCGATGCGCCCTGTCGTCCGCCGCCCTACGGGTTCGCACCAGAAAGGCGCGATGCGGCGTTGCGCAACCCGGTCGATACCCACCGGTATCGACCGGAACACGCGCCTTGCCTCGCGACTTTCTGGTGCGAACGCGACCCCTTCCCATACTCGGACAGGCTCCTGGGCATTCGAGCGCTGCCGGACGCTGCTGCATGCGCTTCTGGGCGCGATGCCCAGCCGCGAGACGATGGCGCTGGTCCGATCAATCCCCGGTGCCGCCGGACGATAGTTCCTTCAGTTTGTTCGCGATGCCGATCTCAGCTCAGGCCGGTCACCGGCAACGCGGCCCCGTGCACGGCGCGCGCCGCATCGGACGCCAGGAATGCGATCACGGCTGCCAGATCCTTCGGCGCAACCCAGTGCGAGGGGTCCGCCTGCGGCATGTCGGCCCGGTTCTGGGGTGTGTCTATGATCGTCGGCAGCACGCAGTTGACGTTGATGTTCTTCTCCCGCAACTCCGCCGCCATCGCTTCGGTGAGGCGGATCACACTGCTCTTGGATGCACTGTAAGCGCCCATCTGCGCAGAGCCGCGCTGCGCCGCAAAGGCGCCGACATTGACGATCCTGCCGCCACCGTTCTCCACCATGTGCGGCACCACGGCTCGAACCATGTTCACCAGCGTTCGGACGTTGAGGTCGGACAGAAAGTTCCAGGTGTCGTCGCCGGTCTCATGTACCGCTTCGCCCATGCGAAAGCCCCCTGCCAGGTTGCACAGCACGTCGACGCGACCGAAGCGCTTAGCTGCCGACTTCAATGCGTCCGCGGCCTGCGCAGCATCGAGCAGGTTGACGGTCAGGAACAGCCGATGAGGGCCTTCCTCGCCGAAGGCGTCCCGGAGCTGGGCTGCGCCGCGGTCCAGCAGCACCAGGTTGG
>JBBRJB010000598.1:0-2161 GCA_038220085.1 Burkholderiales bacterium | reverse complement strand
GACCAGCGCATCGCCCACCGGGTTGGCGTCTGAAATCCGCACGGCCTTCGACCGGTCCCAGGCAATCGACGATTTTTCCGCGATCGCCGCCAAGGACCTGGTCATCACCAAGGTCAACGACAAGACGGTCGTGTCCTTTGCCTACGAGAAGCGGATCCCCCTGTTCGGACCCGCCAGCCTGCTGATCGACTACAAGGGCGATTCGAGGTCGGATTGATCCCGCGGGGCAGGGCTGGGATTACCGGCAAGTACTGATGAATGCTGTCAAGCGATGAGGAGTGATGGAACAAGGTCTTGAACGGTTGCAGGAGCGTCTTGGATACCGTTTCAAGACTGAGACGCTGCTCGTTCAGGCGTTGACCCACCGCAGCCACGGCAAGCTGCACAACGAGCGACTGGAGTTTCTCGGCGACAGCGTCCTGAACTGTGCGGTGGCGTCGATGCTCTACGCCCGCTTCGGTCGCTTCGACGAAGGTGACCTCTCACGCCTGCGCTCCAACCTCGTCAAGCAGCAGGCCCTGTTCGAGATCGGCCAAACCCTTGCGCTAAGTGATTCCCTCGTGCTCGGCGAAGGCGAGCGCCGCAGCGGCGGACTGCGCCGGCCGTCGATCCTGGCCGACACGGTCGAAGCGATCGTTGGTGCAATCTTCCTCGACTCGGACTTCGCCCAGGCGGCGACCGTGATCGAGAAATTGTATGAACCGGTGCTCAAGAGCGTCGACCCGAAGACCCTCGGAAAGGACGCGAAGACCTTGCTGCAGGAGTATCTGCAGGGCCGACGAATACCCCTGCCGGTCTACGAAGTCGTCGCCACGCACGGGGCCGCCCACAGCCAGGTCTTCGAAGTCGAATGCTCGATTCCCAAGCTGTCGGTGCGGGTCAGCGGCACCGGCGGCAGCCGGCGCGCAGCCGAGCAGGCAGCGGCCAAGCTCGCCCTGGAGAATGCAAGCCGCCTGGCGGTAGTGACGCCTCGTCGGGCCAAGTCGGTTGCGCCCGGCGCCGCGCGGGCGCCCAAGGCCCCGGGCAATCCGGCGGGTGGCGGCAGCGCCAAGTCCCCCGAAGCCGATGGCGATGCCGCAGCGGCTGCCGCACGCGCAGCGGCGATCTGAGCGTTGTCTGATTTCCGCTGTGGCCATGTCGCCATCGTCGGTCGGCCCAATACCGGCAAGTCCACGCTGCTGAACCGGCTCGTGGGGCAGGCCGTGTCGATCACGGCCGATCGTGCCCAGACTACCCGCCATCGGGTGCTCGCGGTCCTCTCGCGCCCGGACGCCCAACTGGCGCTGATCGACTCGCCGGGCTATCAGACGCGGCTGTTGAATCCGATGAACCAGTTGCTGAACCGGACCGCCCAGTCGGCGGCCCAGAACGCCGAGGTCGTGATCATCGTCGCGCAGCTCAACGGCTGGACCGGCGCCGAGGACCAGGTGCTGCGGCTGCTGCCGCCGGGCGTGCCGGCGGTCCTGGCGCTCAACAAGGTCGACACACTGGCCAGCAAGAACGACGTCCTGCCGATCATTGCCAAGGTCAGCCAGCGGGCGCCGGAACTGGACGCGATCGTGCCGATCAGCGCCCGCACTGGTTTCGGGATCGACAAACTTCTCGATGCGGTCATCGCGCGCCTGCCGGTTGCGCCCGCCATGTACGACGAGGACATGTTGACCGACCGGCCGGAGCGATTCTTCGCGAGCGAGCTGATCCGTGAGAAGCTGTTTCGACTGCTGGGCGACGAACTGCCGTACCAAAGCACCGTCGTGATCGACAGCTTCGAGCTTGAGGGCAACCTGCGGCGCATCGCCGCGACGATCGTGGTCGAGCGCCGCTCGCACAAGCCGATGATCCTGGGCAAGGGCGGCGAACGGATCAAGCGCATCGCGAGCGAAGCGCGCCAGGACATGGAGAAGCTTTTCGGCAACAAGGTGTTCCTCACGCTCTGGGTCCAGGTCCGAGGGGGCTGGTCCAAGGATGCGGCGCACCTGCGCAGCTATGGGTATGAGTGAGATCGGTTTCGTCCTGCACAGCTTTCCCTACCGCGAGACAAGCCTGATCGTCGAGTTGTTCTCCCAGAAGCTCGGCAGGCTGGCAGTGGTTGCCAAGGGGGCCAGGCGGCCCCAGTCCGCCTTGAGGGCGGTGCTGCTGCAGTTCCAGCCGATCGAGTTCA
>JBBRJB010000597.1:0-2164 GCA_038220085.1 Burkholderiales bacterium | reverse complement strand
GGTAGCGCGCCTCGAGCGCCTCCAGTTCCCGCAGCAACCCGTCGTAGACGGAATCGTCGACTTCCGGTGCGTCCAGCACGTAATACGCGTGGTTTTGCCGGTCGAATTCGCTGCGCAAGTCTGCGACCCGCTGGATCGCCGCCGGTGGCGCTGGTGGCGCCGGCGGTTCCGCCGCGTTGCCGCCGGCGTCGCCCGCCGGCTCCTGCTTGCGCGCACCCACCGTCATCGGCGGGGCGCTAAGGCGGATGCGACACGGGCGGACATGAAGACCCGAGGCTCAGTTGAATACGCGCAGCGTTGCCGGCTCGCCGGCCTTCAAGCCCGCATCCGCCAGTTCCCGATAGCGCCGGTCGATCTGCTGTCTGACCGAATCGATCATGCCGACCGACATCCCCCGGCCGGCACCGTCAACCACGCGGCCCGCCACCAGGTGAGCGCAACTGCTGGCGCATGCCACCATGCTTCGCCAGGGTTCATGCGCCTGGCCTGTACGCGGCACGTCGAGCACGAAGGCGATCATGTCGGTCGTTGCCCCGGCAGTCATCGTGTAGAGCAATTCACCACCTTCGGCTATACAGGCAAAACGTCCGCTACCCCGATCGAAGAGGTCCAGTTTGCGTGCAATGGCGGCCAGGCGCGTCGGCGTGATCGGTTCGGATGCTTCTACGCCGAGATCCACCTGGGTATCGAGCTTTGCGGCAACGGCGTCGAGTTCACGTGCCTGGCGCAGCACCTGGTTCATGTCTGGCGGTGCGAAGTGCGCGCCGATCTGACCGGCAAGGGACTCCATCGAGGCAGAGAAGTCCGACAATTCCACCGCGTTCAGCGGCCCCTGCCTGTTCGCCAGCAGGACCGAGCAGCGCAGGCAACCCACCATGGTGCCCGATTGGAGCGATATCCAGCGGCCTCTTCCGCTGTCAATCTCGATGCGGATGGCCTTGGAGCCGACATGCCGCAGCGAAGACGTCAGCGCGATCAGGAGCTCGGCGTTGATCGGGCATCGCGGAATCAGGGTCACATCCAGGTCGACGTCGGCTGGCACGTAGTCTGGTGGCGATGCAGGCACGAGATCGGCGTCAGCCGGCTCCACCGCATCGGCCGTCCCGGAGCGCAGGTCGGCACCCTCGGCGCCGGGACGCGATGCCGCGGGGCCGCCGCGAATCGGCCGGGTATCTTCGAACGAACCCGCGGCACCGGAACCCGATGGTGTCTCGAACGACGGCGCCGCGACTCTCGAAGTCCGTGGCGGTGGCGGCTCGACGGGAGCCGGTTCGAGGCGCGGCGTTTCGAACTCCGGTGGTCCCAGGTCTTCGTCATCTCCTATGCCAACGGTCTGAGCGTCGTCGGTAGACATGATGAAGCCGGGGTCGGCGAGCGCCGGCGAGTGCCCGGCCGGATCGAAGGAGTCGAAGGAGTCCGGGGCAAGGCGGGCCGCAGAGCCGTCGTCGATCCTCATGGTCGGCTCACGCCGCTGCCTGGCCCAGGTGCTATGGCCCGGCCCGGTGTCCCGGCGATGGCCATCGGCCTGGGTCCGGTTCTGCGCACCTCTTCTGGTGTGCCCGGCCGGCGTCTGCCGCCCGTCAGGGAGGGACATCGGCTCCCGCTCTTGGCGTTTCCGGCTTCCCCGCCCCTGCCAGAGGTTCAGCAGCACGACCGCTCCGACCACCACGACAATCAGGGCGATGATGCTGACAGTCAGTGTGCTCACGCCGCCTCCGCCATCTTGGTCGCGGATATCAGGTCGACGGCGACCAGGCGCGAAACGCCGCGTTCCTGCATCGTGACACCGATCAGTTGCTCGGCCATTTCCATCGCGATCTTGTTGTGGGTGATGAACAGAAACTGGGTCTCGCCGGCCATCGAGCGCACCATCCGGGAGTAGCGCTCGGTGTTGGCGTCGTCCAGTGGAGCGTCCACTTCGTCGAGCAGACAGAACGGCGCGGGATTGAGCTTGAAGATCGCGAACACCAGGGCGATCGCCGTCAGAGCCTTCTCACCCCCGGACAACAGGTGGATCGACACGTTCTTCTTTCCCGGCGGCTGCGCCACGACCTGCACTCCGGCATCCAGGATTTCGCCGCCGGTCAGCACCAGCCGCGCATCGCCGCCGCCGAAGAGCATCGGAAACAGTCTGCCGAACTCGGTGTTGACGGAATCGTAGGTC
>JBBRJB010000596.1:0-2167 GCA_038220085.1 Burkholderiales bacterium | reverse complement strand
GGGTCGTGAAAGATCGTGTCCGTGGCGCCGATGACCCGGTCGCGCAGCATGGCCTTGCTTTCCAGGGCGATCGCGGCCAGAGGAAGTCCCCGGTCGTGATTCTCGCGTGACTGGACCTTGTAGATCGCATCGTCGGTGAAGAACTCCGGCCAGCGCGCATAGTGCGCGTCGTCCAGCGTCCGCGCATAGTCGCCGTACAGGGTTTGCAGCCGCCGCCAGGTGTCGAACTCCAGGGCGGGCGCGGGCAGGGGGGCCGGGTTCATTGGTCCATCACCTCACGCCAGTAGCCGTACATGCCCCGGATAAGGGTCTCGGTCACCATGTGATCGGTCGGACGGACGTCGCGGCCATCGAGTTCGCTGATGGTGCGGGCCTGCGGGTTCGCCTGGAAGGCCTGCTGCGCAAAGGCGATGATCTCGCCGTCGTCGGCCGACACGAACCCGGCCGGTCCGAACAGATTGGCCTGCCGCAGGCGGCGCCGTGTCATTTCTTCACTGTCGTCGGCAAAGCCGAAATGAGTCCAGACGAAATCGAAGACCCCGGGCGCGACAGGCTGCAGATGGCGTGTGCTGAGCGAGTTGACCTGCTGCTGGATGATCACGCTGGGAAAGAGGGTGGTCATGACCACGGTCGGGCCGTTCCACCAGTCTTCGGCGACGACGTCGAGCAACCGGTCGTCGTTGAGGGTCATCGTCTCGCGAAAGCTGGTGACCCCCCGCGTCACGTCGCCGCCACCGCCCTCGTTGCGCCGTGAAACCATTGCCGCGTGGCGATGCCGCCGATCCATGACCATCTGGCTGCGCTGGTCCGCGCGCCAGAGACCGAAGGTCACGAACCAGGTGTGAAGCAGCCCCGGGTGATAGGGGTCCTTGATGTTCTCCTGCATCAGCTTCCAGTTCGCCGGGATCCGCTGGCGGTTGTAGCCCAGCAGTTTCAGCGGCCGGTGCCCGAACACGCGATCGACATAGTGCAGCACTTCCGGCCCGACGAAGTCCTCGAACGGTTCGACGTCGGGATCGAAACTCGCGAACACCGCGCCGCCGCGACTGGCCACCCGCAGCCGGGTCAGGCCGTGCTCTGCCGTCTTGAAATCGGCGGGCATGCCGCCGTGGACCTTGCCGTCCTGCTTCACGCCCCGGCGAAACGGCAATCCGAGCAGGTTGCCCTGCAGGTCGTAGTTCCACTGGTGGTAGGGACAGACAAAGTCCTTGACCGTCCCGTGCCGCTCCCGGCAGAAGGCAACGCCGCGATGGGCGCAGCGGTTCTCCACCACCCGGATCTGGCGGTCATGGTCACGTACCATGATCACGCTGCGCTCGCCTACCACCGTGCGTTTGAAGTTGCCGGGTTCTGGGATCTCGCAATCGAGCCCGACGTAACACCAGTGGCGCTGGTAGAAGAAGCGCTCCAGTTCCTGCTGGAAGATCCCCGGATCGGTATAGACCCAGCCGGGCACGCGGCTGTCCGGTTGTGCGCCCCAGCGCGACGACGGGCGATCCACGGGCGCCTGGCCGGGATCGGTTTGAAGTTGGTCAGGTGCGTTCACGATGTGCTCCGAAGCGGCCGTTGGCGGGGAACCTGGATCGGCTCAGGCCTGCTCTGCCGGTTCCGTGCGGAGGATGCCGGCCGCCTGCTGCAGCGGTTCGTCGGAAAACGAGAACAGGACGCAGTCTTCGCTGGCCGACATCTGCAGGCCGGCCCACGGCGGAACGACGAAGTGATCCTTCGGACCGACCCGATACCGCACGGGGACGGGCGCCGCCCCCCGGGGGGACGGCAGTGCGATGCTCACGTCGGCTTGGCCCTCGACCACCGAGTAGACGGTGCCGGCGGTGGTGCGGCTCGCGCGGGTGGCGAAGCCGGCGGGCAGCAACTGCAGCCGGGCCCCGATCGTCGGTATGACCGGACCGCCGGTGAGCGGATTGGCATAGCGAAGGGCGGCGCCGTACAACGGATCCAGCGGGATGTGGGCGGCCAGATGCGCCAGGGCGTCGCGGCTGCGCGCATACGGATAGGAAAAGAGCGGGCTGGTGGCGCCGAAGGGCGACTCAGGCATCAGCGGCAACATGTTGGCGCCGAAACGCGCCAGGCTCGATCCCGCCGGAAGGACGACCGGCTGGCTGCGGTTGTCGCCGTTCTCCGCGAAGCCCGCCTCGAAGAAGGCGAT
>JBBRJB010000595.1:0-2168 GCA_038220085.1 Burkholderiales bacterium | reverse complement strand
GGCCAGCCCGGCCGGGACTGGACGGCGGGCGCCAATCGCGAGGTCGTCCTGACGGCGATTGAAACCTTCGGCGTCGAGCGCGCCATGTTCGCGAGCAACTTCCCGGTCGACAGCCTGTGCGCCACCTTCGATGCGATTTTCTCGGGGTTCCGGGGGATCGTCGCCGATTTCACCGCCGGAGAGCAACGGGCGCTGTTTCACGACAACGCAGTTCGAATTTATACGATGGAGTAGAAGATGGATCAGATGAAGGATAAGCCCCGAATCGCGTACGTCGGCATCGGCCTGATGGGCCTGCCGATGACCCGCCGCCTGCTCGAACGCGGGTACGTGGTGACGGTATGCGACCTGGTGCAGGAGCGCACCGCACAGGCGCGCGCGGCCGGCGCCTCGGTGGCCGACACGCCCGCTCAGGCAGTGAAGGACGCGGACCTGGTGCTGCTCAACCTGCCCACGACCGATGCTGTCGGCGAGGTCGTTTTCGGCGAGCAAGGCGTGGCCTCCGCGATCCGGCCGCCGCAACTGGTCGTCGACTTCTCCACCGTCAAGGTGGCCAAGGGGCGCGAATTTGCCGCCGAACTGCGCAGTCGAACCGGCTGCGGCTGGGTCGACGCGCCGGTATCCGGTGGTCCCCCGGCCTGTGCCGCGGGTTCGCTGACGGTGATGGCCGGCGGAGAGCCATCGGAGATCGAGCGGGTTCGGCCGCTGATGGCGGACATCGCCGCCCAGTTCACACCGATGGGGCCCTCCGGCGCCGGCTCGACGGCGAAGATGATCAACCAGCTGATCGTGGGCTGCACGCATGCCGTCCTGGCCGAGGCCGTGGTCCTGGCGGAGGCGGCGGGCATCGACGCGGCGCGCATTCCCGAGTGTCTGGCGGGCGGCTACGCGGACAGCTCGATGCTGCAGAAGCTCTACCCGCGCATCGTCGAGCGCGATTTCGCCCCCCAAGGCTACGCCCGCCAGTTGCTCAAGGACCTGGAAATGCTGAGCGAGTTCGCCGGCGGCCTGAAGTCGCCCCTGCCGATGGCGGGGCAGGCGTTGTCGCTCTATCGGATGCTGGTTCATCGCGGTTACTCGGAACTCGATACCGCGGCCATCTTCAAGCTGTACGAGCCGGTCGATCAGCCCTGACGCTGGTCCGTAGAATTGAGGATGGGTAAATGAAGGAGAAGCCTATGTCGCCCCTGGCTGGTATGAAGGTGTTGGACCTGTCCCAGATCATGGCCGGGCCGTACTGCACCATGGTGCTTGCGGACCTTGGTGCGGAAGTGATCAAGGTGGAGAAGGCGGGCAAAGGCGACGACTCCCGGGAAATGGGGCCCTATGTGAAGGGGGAGTCGGCGTCGTTCGTGCACATCAATCGCAACAAGCAGGGGATCGTCCTCAACCTGAAGGATCCGCAGGGGCGCGAGGTGCTCTACGATCTCGCCCGCTGGGCCGACGTCGTGGTCGAGAACTTCCGAGTCGGCGTCACCAAGTCGCTCGGCGTGGACTACGAGACCCTGAGCGGCATCAATCCGCGTCTGGTCTACTGCTCGATTTCCGGCTACGGCCAGACCGGTCCGTATTCCCGCAAGGGAGGCTTCGATCTGGTCGCGCAGGGCGTCACCGGGATGATGAGCATGACCGGCGAAGCGGGCGGCAGACCCTTGAAGGCCGGTATTGCCGTCTATGACATCGGCGCCGGCATCACCGCCGTCTACGCCATCCTGGCGGCGCGGATCCATCAGATGAACACCGGTGAAGGCCAGCACGTCGACATCTCGCTGGCAGAGTGCGGCCTCCCCTGGTTCATCTGGGAGGCCGCGGCCTACTTCACCAACGGCACGGTGCCGATGGCCACCGGCAGCCGCCACCGGGTGTCCGCGCCTTACCAGGCGTTTCGAACCGGCAGCGGCTACATCGTGATCGGCGCCGCCAACCAGCGTACCTGGGAGCGGCTGTGCACCAGTGTCCTGGGTCGTCCTGAGCTGATCACCGACCCGCGCTTCGCGACCAATTCGGATCGGCTCACCCATGTCGATGAACTGGAGGAACTCCTGGAGCAGGAGTTCAGGAAAGCCGACGCCGCCACCTGGATCGCGCGCTGCGAGGAGAGCGGGGTGCCGTGCGGGCCGATCAACAATTTCGCTCAGGCACTGGAAGATCCGCATTTCAAGGCCCGG
>JBBRJB010000594.1:0-2170 GCA_038220085.1 Burkholderiales bacterium | reverse complement strand
GACGATCAGATCCGCGTCGGCTGCGGCGGCGCGCAGTGCCGCCCGTGTCGCCTCGAGCGTATCGCCGACGATGCCCAGGTCGTGCACGTCGCAGCCCAGCCGCCGCAGCAGCGCCGTGAGAAGAAAACGGTTCGAGTTGTAGATGGCCCCCGGCGCGAGGGGCTCACCCGGCATTGCCAATTCATCGCCGGTAAAGAAGCAGGCGACCTTCACCGGTCCATACACCCGCAGGGTGGCGGCGCCGACCGACGCCGCCAGCCCGGTTGCCTGCGGCGTCAGCCTTGTACCGGCCGGCAGCACTGTCGCACCCTGGCGGATGTCCTCGCCCTCCCGGCGAATCCACTCGCCGGGCTGCGGCTGGTGGCTGAAACGCAACCGGTCACCCGAGCCGACCGGCAGCGCCTGCTCCTGCATCACTACCGCATCTGCGCCGGGGGGAATGGCAGCCCCGGTGAAGATCCGCGCGACCGTCCCCGGGACGAGGGGCGTGCCCCGGCTGCCGGCGGGTATGCGCTGGGACACCGGCAGCGATGCCTGTTCATCCGACTGAAGTGCCGCCACCTCGCTGCTGCGCACCGCATAGCCGTCCATCTGGGAATTGTCCCAGGGCGGTACCGACAGCGGCGATACCAGCGCCTGCGCCAGCACCCGCTGCGCCGCCTCCAGGGTCGGCACCTCCAGCACCCGCCCGACCGGACGCGCCCGTTCTAGCAGCGTCGAGAGCGCGACATCGAAAGGGACCAGTGATGGACGGTTCATAGGCGCATTTCCCTGCATCTCATCATCACGAAATCCCGTCAGGCCGGCGGCAGTTCCACGATTGCCGATCGTGGCGCGGGATCGATCTGCAGGCCCCGCTGCTGCAGGATGAACGCCGCGATGCCGTCGAGGTCATTCAGGTCCAGCACCGGCAGGGGCGACTCGATCGGAGCGTCGCTGGCCACTGCAACGATAGCAGGATCGTTCAGGTGCAGCAGCGGCTTGCCCGTACTCGGGCGGTGGACTTCGATCTTGGGTATGTCCGCCGACTTGTAGCCCTCCACCAGGACCAGGTCGCAGGGCGTGAACAAGCGCAACTGCTCGCGTAATCCGGGCTCGCTTTCGCGGCGCAGTTCATGCATCAGCACCCACCGATGGGCCGACGTCAGCAGCACCTCGGTGGCGCCGGCCTCCCGATGCCGGTACGAGTCCTTTCCGGGCTGGTCGATGTCGAAGGAATGATGCGCGTGCTTGATCAGCGACACGGTGAGGCCCTGCATCACGAACCGCGGAATCAACTGCTCGATCAGCGTCGTCTTGCCGGAACCGGAGTAGCCGGCGAATCCGAATACCTTCATGGGCAGCCCCGGGCGCGCCGGCAATTGCGGCTCAGGTGCGGGCCGCGACAAAGCGCTTGAGCATGCGCAGGTCGGCCGGCATCAGGGTGTACCGCTGCACCCGGGACTCCAGTCCGCGAAACGCAGGCGGCGGCGGCGGCTCTTCACCGAGCGCCTCCTTGATCGTTTCGGCGAACTTGGCGGGCTGGGCGGTTTCCATGCAGATCATGGGCACGCCCGGTTGGCGAAACGCCTGCGCCACGACCAGGCCGTCGGCGGTGTGGGTATCGACCACCAGCGAGGCCTTGTCGCGCCAGTGCCGGATGGCGCCGATGCGCTGGGCATGGCTGCTCGATCCCGAACGAAAGCCCCAGGTGGCCGCCCGGTGGAACTCGCGGGTGCCGCCGAGGTCAAACTCTCCGTGAGCCTGAACCATCTCCCACAGGGACGCGACCCGGCTGCCGTCACGATCCAGGAGATCGAAGACGAACCGCTCGAAATTCGACGCCTTGGAGATGTCCATCGACGGACTGCTGGTCTCGTGCGTCTGCCTGTGGCTGCGGACCCGGTAGCGGCCGGTCTTGAAGAACTCGTCCAGGACGTCGTTCTCGTTGGTGGCGACCACCAGGCTCGCGATCGGCAGGCCCATCATCCGCGCGATATGCGCCGCCAGCACATTGCCGAAGTTCCCGGTCGGCACGGCGAAGGAGACCTTCCGGTCGTTCGACGAGGTTGCGGCGAAATAACCCTTGAAGTAGTAGACGACCTGCGCGACTACCCGCGCCCAGTTGATCGAGTTGACGGTACCGATCGCATGGCGCTCCTTGAACGCGAGGTCCGCCGACACCGCCTTG
>JBBRJB010000593.1:0-2174 GCA_038220085.1 Burkholderiales bacterium | reverse complement strand
CGGCGAACAGGAGGCAGCGATGCGGGTCTATCTCGCCGAGGGCGAGTGCCGGGCGGCCGGCCTCGGCAATCGCGGGCCGATCCGTTTCACGGCACAGGGCACGCTGAGTCCGGATATCCACGACGCCTACTGGCGCTGCGGTTTCTATGTGTTCGAGGGCGTCCTCGATCCCGGGGAACTGGCCGACATCGAGGCGGATCTCAAGGACATCCTGGCGCGGTTACCAGTCCGTAAGGGGGCGCCGCTGGACCGCAACGGCCGGCCCGCGCTGGGCGCGGACAACAAGGCGTCGACATTGCAGTGGTCGCGGCCGCTCGGGGATCCCGCCGGGGGCACCAGCTTCGCCAATGGCCGTCATCCGGTCAAGATGTTTGAACCCAAGGCAGCCGAGCGTGCACCGGAAGAGATCGTTTATCTGATACTTGGTTCGCTTCAGTTCTCGGATGCCGCCCTGCGGGTCTCAGCCCACCCGCTGCTGCTGGCGGTGGCTGCCGCCATCAATGGCGACGACTTCGTGCCCTTCAACGAGTCGCTGTTCATCAAGGAGCCGGGTCTGGGCGCTTCCGTTGCCTGGCACCAGGACGGCATCACCCACTGGGACAGTCCCGACTTCGACGCCGGCATTCACGGGTTCAATTTCATGGCGCAACTGTACGGTTGCACCGCTGCCAACGGTGTATGGGTGGTGCCGGGGTCGCATGCCTTGGGCCGCGCCGATATTCGTGCAATGGCGGCGCGAGCTGGCTCTGATCGCCTGCCGGAAGCCGTCCCGATTGTGTGCAAACCGGGCGACGTTGCGATCACGAACCGGCAGGTGGTGCATGGCTCCTTTGCGAACACCAGCCCCGACTGGCGGGTGACGGTGAACTTCGGCTTTCACCGTCGCCGGTCGGTGCTGGGCGTCGTCTCCGGCCCGACGCTGCATGGCGCGGCTGGCGTCTATGACGCCGCCCGGATAACCGCTCGTTCCCGGGCGCTCGGATATGCGATCGATGCCCGCCGCCAGCACTTCCCGGAAGAGACGCCGTTCGTCTACCAGCCGCATGTCGCGAGCGGCGAGGTGTTTCGCTGGGACGACCAGGCTCGTCTGGCGCTCAAGGATTACAACCTCCTGGATCTCAGTATCTAGGACCGACTCCTAGGCGCTGTAGCGTCCGCGGCCGGCACGTTTCGACTGATAAAGCAGTTTGTCCGCCCGTTCGAGCAGGTCTGTCCAGCCAACCGCTTTGTCGGCGGCGATGGCAACGCCAACGCTGGCCCCGATCTCCAGCCGGACCTGGCCGATCTGGAAGGGTTCGTGCATCGCTTCGACGATCTTCTCGGCCACCCGTTGGGCGGTCCGGATCTGCCCGGCGTCGCTCAGGACAATGGCGAATTCATCGCCCCCCAGGCGGGCAACCGCGTCCGAAGGACGCACATTGCTTTTCAGCCGGTCTGCCACCGCTCGAAGCAGAGCGTCGCCAGCCGGATGGCCGTGTTCGTCGTTGACGCGCTTGAAGCGGTCGAGGTCGATGCACAGGCAGGCCAGCGTCCGGCCTTTCCCCTCGGCGATTCGCTGGATGACGAACTGCTCGATGCCCGAGCGATTCAGGAGGTTCGTCAGTGGATCGCGAAGCGACAGGTGCAGCAGACGGACTTCCTCACGCTTGTGCTCGGTGATGTCCTGGGCGACGCTGACGAAGCCGTCGACCGTCCCGTCCTCCACCCGAAGAGGGATGTAGCTGACCGCCAGGTGTCTTGGGACAGGAGAGTCGCTGTAGGTCTTCTCGAAGCTGACAGTTTCGCCGGCGAGCACCCGATCGATCCAGGCGGAAGTCCGCTCGTACTCCGCTTGCCCGAGCACGGCTTCGACCTGGCAGCCGATGATGCGCTCCTTCGGCAAGGCCAGCCATTGCTCGCAACTGCGGTTGATGAAGCGGAAGCGGCGATCGTTTCCGACGACTGCGACGATGGCGGGGATCGCTTCGATGATCGAGCGCAAGATGGCGCTTTGCTGGAGGATCGCTGCCTTGGCGGCCACATCAGCTGAAATATCGCGCATGACCGAGGAAAACCGCTCCACCCGGCCACCGGGGTCGCGATGGGCAAGGACCATATGGCTCATCGGTACGCTGCGTTTGTCGGCAAGAAACATTCTTGTCTCGCCCAGCCATATGTCGCCTTTCTTCAATGCA
>JBBRJB010000592.1:0-2178 GCA_038220085.1 Burkholderiales bacterium | reverse complement strand
CCGGTTGGTGATGCCGCCCACGTTCATCAGGTTGGCCGTCAGCAGGAAGAACGGCACGGCCAGCAGGATGAAGGAGTTGTACGAATTGAAGGTCTCGCTCATCAGCGTCATCGCCGACAGCCGCGGCTCGATCAGCAGGATCGGCAGGCAGGCCAGCCCCAGCGCAAAAGCCACCGGCACCCGCAGCCCCAGCAGCGCGAAGAAGACGAAAAACAGGATCAGGCTGGCGACGCCGGGCGAAAGGACAGCGCCGGTCATTGGATAACCTGCGTGCTGCGCACTACGGAGCTATTCGCCTTGGGAGCGGCCCGGCGGCTCATGCATCCTCTTTCACGGCCAGGAGGCGGATGTTGTCGACGAACTGCTCACCGAGAAAGACGATCCAGGCCAGGCCGGTCAGCGGCCAGGCGATGTGGATGACCCACAGCGGCAATTCGGCCAGTTCCGAGATCCGGTACACCGCGAACCGCGTGAACTCGATGCCTGAAATGACGAACACCAGGGCGAAGACCAGCGTGAAGACGTTGGTGACCAGCCTGAGCGCCGCGTTCGCTTTCGAGCTCAACCGGGGCCAGATGTCGACATCGAAATGCGAGCTTTCGCGCACGCCGACCATCGCCCCCAGCATGATCATCCAGATGAACACGAAGCGGGCCAGCTCCTCGGTCCAGATATAGGGCGGGATCAGCGCGGTGTAGCGCGAAACGATCTGCATGGTCACGGGGATGATCAGCACCGCAACGGTGCCGATCAGCAGCCAGTTCAGCAGCCAGGCGAAGCCGGCCGTGAAGCGGCGCCAGGCGCCTGGGGCCGCACTTGCCGGCGGACGGCCGGGTCCTTCCGCCGGGAGCGCGACAGCCATCGATTACTTGATGCCGTTGATCTTGATGTAGATCGCGTCGGCGCCGACTTCCTTGGCATAGGCGGCGATGACCGGGTCGACCAGGCTCTTCATCTGGTCGCGGTCCTTGAAGGCGATGCGCTTGAGCTTGCCGGCCTTCTCCATGGCGTCGAGCTTGGCGCCGTCTTCGGACGATTCGATCTGCCGGCCGTAGGCGCCGGCTTCCTTGCCGGCCCGCAGGATCGCGGCCTGCAGGTCGGCGGGCAGCGACTTGAAGGTCTTGCCCGAGAAGGCCAGCGGCCGGATCGTGATCGCGTGCTGCGTCATCAGCAGGTTGGGGGCGACCTCGTTGAACTTCATCTGCTCGACGCCGGCGGCTTCGTTCTCGCCGGCCGAGATGACGCCGTTCTGGATGGCGTTGTAGACCTCGTTGTAGGCGATCACCGTCGGGGCCATGCCGACGGCGGTGAACGAGCGGCTCCAGATCGGCGCGCCTTGCACCCGGACCTTCAGGCCCTTGATGTCGCTCAGGGTGGAGGCCGGCTTGTTGGAGAAGATGTTGCGCACGCCGCCGCCGGCGTAGCCGATCAGCATTACGTCGGCACGCTGGGCCACCTCGTCGGCGATCGGCTTGAAGGTGTCGCCGTCGAGCACCTTGTTCCAGTGGGCCAGGTCGCGAAACAGGAACGGCGCATCGATGAACGGGGCGGCCTTCGAGAATGTCGACATGTGGGCTGGCGACACCACGGCGTAGTCGACCGCCTTGCCCTGCGACATGTACTCGAAGTACTGCTTCTCCAGACCGAGCTCGCTGTTCTTGTGCAGCACGAACGTGATCGGCTTGCCGTAGTACTTCTTGACCAGCTCCTCGAACTTCACCATCGTCTTGGTGAAGGCGTGGTCGTCGTTGAACTGCGAAGCGCCATGCAGCGTGATGGGGGTCTGCGCCGCTGCGGGCAACGCAGTGCCCGCCAGGGTGAGTGCCAGGGTGGCCGCGGCCAGGACGGCACGGCGGTTGCTGCGGAAGGAAGAATGCATGATGGCTGTCTCCAGTTGAAAACGCGAAACTGGATTCATTCTAGGAAGGTGTTCGGCCGCGCGCCGGTGTTTCAAGCGCTATTGTCTAAGGACAATCGATCATTGACAGCAATCGTCATACCATTACATTTGCCTGCTTCTTTATTAGGAGCCGCATGGCCCGGATCTTCCTGACCCATCCCGACGAGGCCCGCCGTCTTTATTACGGCGAGCGGGCGCTGGCGGGCCTGCAGGCGCTGGGCGACGTTGGTCTCAATACCGGCGGACGCGAGTTGAGCCTGCCGGAGTTGATCGATGCG
>JBBRJB010000591.1:0-2182 GCA_038220085.1 Burkholderiales bacterium | reverse complement strand
GGAGCAGGGCCGCAGGGGTGAAGACGGGCAACAGCGACACGCAGGCACCGGCCAGCAGGCCCAACTCCAGCACGAAGAGGCCATAGAGATGGGTGATCGGGGCCGCCGGCAGGAGGACGTCGGCGGCGCTCACGCCGAGCGGCTCGAGTGCCGAAGCGGCATTGCCGATGAACTGGGCGTGCGAGACCGGTACTCCCTTGGGTTCGGCGGTGGTTCCCGAGGTATGCAGCAGCACGTAGCGTGATCCCGGTGCGACCGGATCCAGGGCGGGCAGGGGGGACGCCTCACCGGCCTGCAGCAGGTTAGCCCAGCTGATGGCACCGCCAGGGTCGCCGACAGGTGCCCCGACAGGTGCCCCGACAGGTGCCCCGACAGGCGCTCCGGCAGGTGCCCCGGCAGGTGCCCCGGCGAACGCTGCCGCCGGCGCCTGCACGAGCAGTCGCACCAGCCCCAGGGCGGCGACGGTTGCCAGCGGCGACTCGTCCTTGAACCGGGAGAGCCCGACGAAGGCGGCGGCCTTGCCATGGCGCAACAGCGACGAAAGTTCCGCTTGCCGGTAAGGCATGTGCAGCATCTGCACCGATGCGCCCAGCATGCCGGCGGCGAGCACCGTCACGGCGAAGGCGGCCGTGTTGGGCAATTGCACTGCCACGACATCGCCGGCGCGCAATCCGTGGGCGCGCAAGCCTGCTGCGGCCACGCTTGCGTGCCGGTGCAGCTCGGCATAGGACATGCGACCATCCGCGTCTGCAAGGGCGGGCGCATCCGGGGTGGTTCGCGCGTGGTGCGCGACAGCGTCGTGCAGCGTGTGCATGTGCGTGGTCTCCTCGATCCGCGCGGGCGTGCGCTGGTCATGCCGGCCGATGACACGACGGCAGGCAGCCGATACCATAACAGAATGTTTAGGCCTAAAGCATCAACCGGAACCTTCCATCGTCCATGACCGGTGTTCTCGTTCTCGAGCAGGCCCTCAACGGCCTTCAGTTCGGCCTTATGCTCTTTCTGCTGGCAGCGGGGCTGACGCTGGTATTCGGCATCATGGACATGATCAACCTGGCCCACGGCTCGCTCTACATGGTGGGCGCATTCCTCGCTGCCTGGTTTGTCGAGCTGACCGGCTCTTTCCTGGCGGGTGTCCTGCTGGCCATTCCTGCAACCGCCGTACTGGGGATGCTGCTCGAGGCCACGCTGCTCCGCACGCTCTACGCGCGGGATCACCTGTCCCAGGTCCTGGCGACTTTCGCCCTGATCCTCATCATCAATGAAAGCGTGCGGATGATCTGGGGTACCGACATGCCGTTGTCGGCACCGGATGTGCTCGCGGGACCGGTGGAACTGATGCCGGGGCTGCTTTATCCGGCCTATCGCCTGCTCATCATCGGCGTGGGCGCCGCGCTGGCGGTGGTGCTCTACCTGCTGGTTGCCAAGACCCGGCTGGGCGCGCTGGTGCGCGCCGGTGCGTCCAATCGGGAGATGGCGACGGCAATGGGCGTGAACATCCAGCAGCTTTTCACCGCCGTGTTCGGCATCGGCGCCGCTTTGTGCGCGGTGGCCGGCGCTCTTCTCGGGCCACTCTTCGCGGTTCAGGTCGGGATGGGCGAAAGTATTCTGATCCTGGCCTTCGTGGTGATCGTCATCGGCGGCATCGGGTCGATCCGGGGCGCGCTTTTCGGTTCCCTGCTGGTGGGGATGGTCGATACCTTCGGACGTACCCTGCTGCCGGAACTGTTCGGTCTGTTCCTGCCGCCGCAACTGGCGAGCGCCACCGGGCCGGCGGTGTCGTCGGTCATCGTCTATCTGCTCATGGCAGTAGTCCTGTTCGTCAAGCCGCAAGGCCTCTTTCCGGCGCGCGGGTGATGAAGGAGCCGCACGACAACCGGATATCGCCGGCGGCGCGGATCGTCCTGTTCCTGGTCTTCGCCGCGCTGGCGGGATTTCCGTGGCTGATGCGTGTCCTCGACGAGGAGTTCTACATCAGCGCGGCCAGCCGGATCGGGATCTTCGCCATCGCCGCCACCAGCCTCAACCTGGTCCTCGGCTACGGCGGCCTGGTCTCGTTCGGCCATGCGGCGTTTGTCGGCGTCGGCGCCTATACCGTGGGCGTGATGATCGACGGCGGGATCCTCAATGGCTGGCTCGGGTTCGGCGCGGCGATCCTCGTGGCTGCGGCTTTCTCGGCCGT
>JBBRJB010000590.1:0-2183 GCA_038220085.1 Burkholderiales bacterium | reverse complement strand
AGCGCCATCACCCTGCCCGCCGGTGTCACGCCGCTGCTCCCGTCGGGCGCCGACCCGGTGATCGCCACGGCCGTCATCGTCGGTGGCTCTGCGGCCGACAACAAGGAAGACGCCGAGAAGGCAGCAGCCGCTGCCGCCCCGATCGCGGCGCCTGCGGCCGCCGCAGCACCCGCCGCCAAGAAGTAGGCAGCGGACGGTCCATCGGGTAACGGTGGACTTTCTGAAGAAGGCGAAGGACGGCGCTGGTCGCCGTCCTTTCATTTAACGAACCGGTCGGCATGATCGCCGCTGCCACGCTGCCACCCATGGCCCCGCCCAAGCTGATCGTCGGACTCGGCAATCCCACTTCTGAGCATGAAGCGGACCGGCACAATGCCGGCTTCTGGTTCATCGACGCCCTCGCCCGCCAGTATGACGCGGGCCTCAAACGTGAAGCGAAGTTCTTCGGCAACGCCGGCAAGGCCCGGATCGGTCCGGCCGAGGTACACCTGCTTCAGCCCCTGACCTACATGAATCGTTCCGGCCAGGCGGTCGCGGCGATGAGCCGCTTCTACCGGATCGCGCCGGCGGAAATCCTGGTCGCCTACGACGAACTCGATCTCGCCCCCGGGACCGCCCGCTTCAAGCTGGGAGGCTCCAGCACGCACAACGGCTTGCGGGACATCACGTCGGCGATGGGCGGTCCCGCCTACTGGCGATTGCGCATCGGCATCGGCCATCCGCGCGATATCTATCCCGGCAAAGCGGTGGTGGATTTCGTGCTGGATCGACCCTCGCGTGAACACCGGCGCCAGATCGACGCCGCGATCGACCGCGCGGTGGAGGTCATGCCGCTGGTGATGGGCGACGATTGGCCGGACGCGATGAAGCAATTGCATACGGTGGACAAGCCGGCCTGACCCCGGCGCAGGCGCCGTCAGGCCTGTCCCCGGGCGGTAGAATCCGGCTCTCCATCGCCACCTGCGAACAGGCGTTTTCATCCATGTCCCTGAAGTGCGGAATCGTCGGACTGCCCAATGTGGGCAAGTCCACCCTGTTCAACGCCTTGACCAAGGCCGGCATCGCCGCCGAGAACTACCCGTTCTGCACCATCGAGCCGAACGTGGGCATCGTCGAAGTGCCCGACGCGCGGCTTGCGCAATTGGCGGACATCGTGCATCCGCAGAAAATCCAGCCCGCGATCGTCGAGTTCGTCGACATTGCCGGACTGGTCGCCGGCGCCAGCAAAGGTGAAGGTCTCGGCAATCAGTTTCTCGCCAACATCCGTGAAACCGATGCGCTGGTCAATGTAGTGCGCTGCTTCGAGGACGAGAACGTGGTTCACGTCAACGGCCGGGTCGACCCGATCGCCGACATCGAGACCATCGTGACCGAACTGGCGCTCGCGGATCTGCAAGTGGTGGAACGCACCACCCATCGCGAGAGCAAGAAGGCGCGCTCGGGCGACAAGGAAGCGGCCAAGCTCGTGACCATCCTCGAGCGCCTGCAGCCGCACCTGAATGAAGGCAAGCCGGCCCGTACGCTTGCGCTCACCGACGACGAGAAAACACTGCTCAAGCCGCTGTTCCTGCTGACCATCAAGCCGGCGATGTATGTCGGCAATGTCGTGGAGGACGGCTTCGAGGACAACCCCTTCCTGGATCGTCTGCGGGCACATGCGGCCACCGAAGGCGCGCCGGTCGTTGCGCTATGCGCCAAGATCGAAGCCGAACTGGCCGATCTGGACGACGAGGACAAGGCCGCCTTCCTGGCGGACCTCGGCCTTCAGGAGCCCGGCCTGAACCGCCTGGCCCGCACCGCCTACGACCTGCTGGGGCTGCAAACCTACTTCACCGCAGGCGTGAAGGAAGTCCGTGCCTGGACCATCCACCGCGGCGACACCGCGCCGCAGGCGGCGGGGGTGATCCACACCGACTTCGAAAAAGGCTTCATCCGCGCGCAGACGATCTCGTTTCCCGACTTCATCGCCCACAAGGGCGAGCAAGGTGCCAAGGAAGCCGGCAAGATGCGGGCCGAGGGCAAGGAGTACGTGGTGAAGGACGGCGACGTGCTGAACTTCGTGGTCAACGTCTGAACGCAACCGCCTCCCCATCTGACCTCCCCTCCATGATCAGGCGGGAACATTTTCGGCTTCGTGAACCTTGGGCTTGATCTTCTTCAGCTTGATCTTGTCGGCGTTCTTC
>JBBRJB010000589.1:0-2183 GCA_038220085.1 Burkholderiales bacterium | reverse complement strand
GCCCAGCCAGTCAACCCCCCCGCCACTCGGCCACCCATTCAGCCACCCACCCAGCCACCATTACGCCCGCCTGCGCGGCCTGGTGATGCACTATGTCAGCGCCGGCAGCGGATTTCCCGTGGTGCTGCTGCACGGATGGCCGCAAACCTGGTTCGAATGGCGCCACGTGATCGCCCGGCTCGCGCCGCATTACCGGGTGATCGCGCCGGACCTGCGTGGCCTCGGCGACAGCACCCGCCCACTCGACGGCTACGACTCGCAGACCCTGGCCGCCGACATCCATGAACTGCTGAGCGAGCACCTGGCCGTCACCGACTTCCACCTGGTCGGCCACGACTGGGGTGGCCCGACGGCCTTCGCGCTGGCCGCGGCCCACGCCGACGCGGTGCGCACGCTGACCATCCTCGATGTGGCCGTGCCCGGTATCGGGCCAGACTTCTCCCAGGGCGGACAGCGCTGGCACCACGCCTTTCACATGACGCCCGACCTGCCGGAGGCGCTGGTCAGCGGACGCGAGCGGCAGTACCTGGCCTGGTTCTACCGCGAGTACGCCTACCGGCCGGACGCCATCGGTGCGGAAGACCTCGAGGAGTATCTGCGGACCTATACCCAGCCGGGGGCGTTGCGTGCCGGTTTTTCCCTCTATCGCAACCTGCCACGCAACGTCGAGCGCAATCGGGCTCTGCAGGCCGGCGGCTTTCGCCTGCCGATGCCGGTGCTGGCGCTGGGCGGCGCACGGATGGAGTCGCGCGGCCGCGGTGCGGAGGTCGAGGCGTCGCTTCGCCTGATCGCCAACGACGTGACCGGCGGCACGATCGCCGACAGCGGTCACTTCATTCCCGAGGAGCAACCCGACGCCCTAGTGGCGAGGATGGTCGAGTTCTGGGAACGCTGACTGCCTTGCAACTCACCGCCTCGGCGGCGGTGACCGCGTACCATCTTGCGTCGCGCCTGCCAGTCTGGTCGCCCCTGAACTGTCCCGGGCACCGGGACGTTCCGTTCAACCGAATGATCTTGAGGATTTCCATGGCAACCATCCGTTACGAAGACCTGGTCGAATCGGTCGCGGCGGGGCTTCAATTCATCAGTTACTACCATCCCGAGGACTACATCCGTCACCTGGCCAAGGCCTATGAGATCGAGCAGAGCGCCGCCGCCCGCGACGCGATCACCCAGATCCTGACCAACTCCAGGATGTGCGCCGAAGGCAAGCGGCCGCTCTGCCAGGACACCGGCATCGTCAACGTCTTCCTCAGGATCGGCATGGATGTCCGGTGGTCCGGCTTTTCAGGCTCGCTGGAGGATGCGGTCAACGAGGGTGTGCGCAGGGGCTACCAGGCCGCCGACAACCCGCTTCGTGCCTCCATCGTGGCCGACCCGCTGTTCGAGCGCGAGAACACCCGCGACAACACCCCGGCCGTGGTGCACGTGCAGTTGGTGCCCGGCGGCACGGTGGATGTACGGCTGGCGGCCAAGGGCGGGGGCTCGGAGAACAAGTCCAAGCTGGTCATGCTCAACCCCTCGGACTCGGTGGTGGACTGGGTGCTGAAGACCGTCCCGACGATGGGCGCCGGCTGGTGCCCGCCGGGGATGCTCGGCATCGGCATCGGCGGCACCGCGGAAAAGGCTGCGCTGATGGCCAAGGAGTCGCTCATGGATCCGATCGACATGAGCGAACTGCTGGCCCGCGGCCCGAAGGACAAGCTGGAGGAACTGCGCGTCGAGTTGTACCGCAAGGTCAATGCGCTCGGCATCGGCGCCCAGGGGCTCGGCGGTCTCACCACGGTGCTCGACGTGAAGATCATGACCTATCCGACCCATGCCGCCAGCAAGCCGGTGGCGATGATCCCGAACTGCGCGGCCACCCGCCATACGCATTTCGTGCTGGACGGGTCCGGGCCGGCCTACTGCGAGCCCCCGTCCCTTGATACCTGGCCGGACGTGAAATGGGCGCCGGACGCCGAGACATCCCGCAAGGTGGATCTCGACAAGCTGACCGCGCAGGAAGTAGCGTCCTGGAAACCAGGACAGACCCTGCTGCTGTCCGGCCGGATGCTCACCGGCCGCGACGCCGCCCACAAGCGGATCCAGGACATGCTCGCCCGCGGCGAACCGCTGCCGGTTGATTTTCGCGGCCGGGTGATCTACTACGTCGGCCCGGTCGATCCGGTGCGCGACGAAGC
>JBBRJB010000588.1:0-2184 GCA_038220085.1 Burkholderiales bacterium | reverse complement strand
GCCGGCGCCAGCAAGAACGCGATCGTTCCCGCTGACAGCCTCGATGCCCTCATCGAGAAGGCCTCCGGCAACAGGGACGAGGCGGCACCTGGCAGCGTCGGTGCGGATGCCGCCGAGGGCGATACCCCGGCGGTCGGGAGTTCCACGGTCGACGACGCCTTCGCCGCTGCCCGCAAGGCGATGCTGGCATACAACCTGGAACGCTACGACCAGGCGATCCTCAGCATCCCGCGCAACCACGTCCTCTACAGCTATGTCGAGTACTGGCGGCTGCGCATCCTCCTGGGCGCGAAGCGGCTGGAAGCCCTGACCGGCGATGCCGATCCGCCGGCACGCGCCTTCATCACCCGTTACCCGGACACGCTCGCTGCCGACCTGTTGCGTCGCGACTGGATCCTGGCCCTGGGGCGGCGCGGCGACTGGCCGGCTGTCGACGAGCAATACCCGCAATGGCAACTGCGCGATGAAAGTTCGCCGGAGTGCTACGCGCAACTGTCGACCCTGGCGCGACTGCCGCCCGGGAAGGACCTGGACCGGAAAACCCGCAACGAGGTGCACGCACTGCTGATGCGCCCGGTGTCGCTCAACCGCGCCTGCACCGACCTGTTCGACGGCATGACCGCCGCCGGTCAGTTTCAGCCCCAGGAGATCCGCCGGCGGATGATGTTCGCGCTGGAGGCCAACGCCACCGGCGACATCCGACAGAGCGCTGCCCTGCTCGGCTCGGCGCTCAATGAAAAGGGCCTGGATCAGGCGCTGAACCGGCCGGCGGCGGCACTCAAGTCCGATCAGTCGCACGACCTGCTGCTGATCGCACTCACCCGGCTGGCGCGCAACGATCCGGAATCGGCCGCCGCCCAACTGCGATTGGCGGGCGCCCGGCTCTCGGACGACGATCGGCGGTTCGTGTGGTCGCAGATCGCCGCGGCCGGCATGCGCCGGCTCGCGCCCGAGTCCCATCTCTGGACGCGGGAAGCGATCGGGGCCAAGGTCAGCGACGACACCCGCGCCTGGATGGCGCGGGCGGCGCTGCGCGAACAGGACTGGACGTTGTTGCGCACGGTCATTCTCGGCATGAGCGAGCAGGAGCGGCGCGAGCCGCAATGGATCTACTGGCTCGGCCGGGCCCGCAAAGCAGAGGGCAAAGCGCCGGAGGCGGACAAGCTGTTCGCCTCCCTGGCCGAAAGACGCGACTTCTACGGCAAGCTGGCCAATGAGGAACTGGGGCGCCTGACGACGAAGCCGCCACGGCCGGCGCCGCCGGCTCCGGCTACGGTCGCGGCCTTCGATGCCAACCCGGGCTTCGCGCGGGCGCTGGCGTTCTATGACCTGGGCATGCGCTTCGAGGGCAACCGTGAATGGAACTTCCAGCTGCGGGGGCGCACCGATGCCGAGCTGAGGGCGGCGGCGCATTGGGCAGTGAACCGCGGCCTGCTGGATCGCGCCATCAATGCCGACGAACGCATCCGCGGCGATCCCGACTTCGCGCTGCGGTTCCCGACGCCGTTCTCGGAGCAGCTGGTACCGATCACCCGCCAGCAGAACATCGACGCCGCCTGGGTCTACGGCCTGATCCGCCAGGAATCGCGCTTCATCATGGATGCGCGCTCGCACGTGGGTGCATCGGGGCTGATGCAGATCATGCCGGCCACAGCGCGCTGGATCGCCAGGAAGATCGGGCGCAGCGACTTCAAGCCGCGCGACATCAACGATCTGCAGACCAACCTCGAGTTCGGCAGCTTCTACCTTAAGCAGGCGCTGGACGACCTCGACGGCTCGACGGTACTCGCTTCAGCCGGTTACAACGCCGGCCCGCGGCGGGCGCGCGACTGGCGCGGCACCCTGTCGCGTCCGCTGGAGGGAGCCATCTTCGCGGAGATCATTCCGTTTTCCGAAACCCGGGGCTATGTGAAGAACGTTTTGTCCAACGCGGCCGACTATGCCGCTCTTTTCAGCGGGGAACCCCAATCGCTCAGGGCGCGCCTTGGTACGATTGAGCCGAGGGTGGCCGGGGCAACGCAGTTGCCTTAGGCACCACCCGGCAGTTGCCCTAGGGACCACCCGGCTCTCCAACCGAAAGCGCGTTTCATATGACCTCAGCAAACATCCTAGTCCTGGGCGGCTCGGGTTTCATCGGCCGCTACCTGGTACCACGGCTAGACGCGGCCGGCTACCCGGTCACCG
>JBBRJB010000587.1:0-2185 GCA_038220085.1 Burkholderiales bacterium | reverse complement strand
GACGGCCTGCTGGTTCCGTTCATCCAGACCGATGCAGCAGTAAACCCCGGCAATTCCGGCGGTCCCCTGTTCAACGCCGCCGGCGAAGTCGTCGGCATCAACAGCCGGATCTGGACCCGATCCGGCGGCTTTCAGGGACTGTCCTTTGCGATCCCGATCGATCTGGCCATGCGAATTGCCGAGGAGCTGAAGGGCAGCCGGCAGATCGTGCGGGGCCGCATCGGCGTGAACACGCAGGCGGTCACCACCGAACTGGCCAGAGCATTCGGGCTCGACCGCGCACGAGGTGCGCTGATCACCGCAGTGGACAGCGATAGCCCGGCGCAGGCAGCCGGCGTGCAGAGCGGCGACATCGTCATGCGCGCCGCCACGGTGGATATAGAGACCGCGCTGGACCTGCAGCGTGTGGTCGGCAGCCAGGCGCTGGGCACCAAGATCGGCCTCGAGGTTATTCGCCAGGGCCTGCCGGTATCGCTGTCGGTCACCGTCGTCGCAAGCGGGGAAACTTCGCGGTCATCCGAGGCGGTGTCGGTATCGGTGAATGACAAGCTGACGCCTCTGGGTCTGGAACTCCGGAGCATCACCGTGCCCGAGCAGCAGCGCCTGGGGAGCAGCGACGGCCTGTACGTCGAGTCGGTCACGGCCAGGTCGCCTGCCGTTCGCGCGGAACTCAAACCCGGCGACCTGATCCTGCAGGTCCGCGGCAGGGCCGTTCGTGGAGTCGCGGACTTCCGGGACAGTGTGCAGGCGGCGGCAGCCAGCGGCGTGCCGGTAGCCGTGCTGACGATGCGCGGCGAAGAAAAGCGGTTCGTCGCCCTCGAACTGGACCGGTAGGAGCTAGCCATGGGTCACTCCATGAAGCAAGCCTGCTCGAAAGTCATCGGCATCGCGTTGGCCGGCGCATTGGCGGTCCTGGTCTCGGCGGCGTTCTCGGCGCAGGTCACGCTGCCGCGCGCGCCTGGCTGCCCATCGATTCCGCAACTGCCGGCCTCGGCTGCGCAGGCCGGCGATCTGGCGTGCCTGTCGCAGTCGCAACGGGCCGAACTGCTGAGCCGACCGATCAGGAACACGATCCTCACACCGCTCGATCGTGACTACCATCACCTCGCCGCACTCCACCAGATCAAGGCGCGGGAAGCGGAGGCACTGGCGGTTGCCGATCCGACGGGAGGAGACGCCCTCGTCGCCTATCTCGACGGCCGCGCCATCGAATCGATGCGAACCCAGGCGCTGCAGGATGCGGAACGCGCCATCGAGCGACTGCAATCGCGCAGCCGGGTCTCAAGCACCGATCTCAAGGCGGCCAGCAAGGCGGCGACCGACTGGATCCGCAGGCAACCGGGACGGGAGCTGCCGGTGGACTACCAGCATCGGATCATCGATGCCGCCGAGGCCCTGCTGGCGCAGAGCGATGAACTGCAGCGTCATATCGATACCCGGAACGAACTCAACAGGATCTTCGACCGGGAAGTGAAGCGGGTGCAATCCTTGCGCGGGTGATCACTCACGCGGGCTGAGCAGCCGGACGGGACCCGCCCTGCGACGGGCAGATTCATGCGTCTGCCGCACACCATCGGCCTGCGCCTATGCGCCTCGCTGCTGCTGATCGACCTACCGGTCACTGCCGGGCGCCGTTCCACGATGGGTATCATGACGGATCACAGGGACACGGAGTCGGGATGAGAGCGCAATTACTCAAGTACTGGGACCGGATTCGCTCGAGCTTCTGGTTCCTGCCGGCGCTCATGGCCATCGCCTCGATTGCCCTGGCCCTGCTCACCGTCTGGCTCGACGAGACAGTGACCGACGAGTGGCTGAGCGATACCTGGGTGTACGGCGGGGGCAGCGAAGGCGCGAGCGCCGTCCTCTCGGTGATAGCCGGATCGATGATGACGATCGCCGGGGTGGTCTTCTCCATGACCCTGGTCGCGCTGACCCTCGCCTCCTCGCAGTTCGGGACCCGCCTGCTGAGGAACTTCATGCGCGACACCGGCAACCAGGTGGTGCTGGGGACCTTCGTCGCCACCTTCCTCTATTGCCTGCTGGTGCTGCGCACGATCCGGCGCGGCGACGCCGAAACCTTCGTGCCTCATCTCTCGGTGACGATCGGGGTCGTATTCGCCCTGGTCGGAATCGGCGTGCTCATCTATTTCATCCATCACGTCTCGGTGTCCATCCAGGCGGA
>JBBRJB010000586.1:0-2189 GCA_038220085.1 Burkholderiales bacterium | reverse complement strand
GATGCTGCGCCGGTGCGTCAACAACCTGGTGTCGAACGGCATCCGGTACGGGGGCAGGGCGCATATCGAGCTCAGCGACAGCCTGAGCATGCTCAGGATCACGATCCGCGACCATGGCCCCGGCATGGCGGATGAAGACCTCGAGCGGGTCTTCGAGCCCTTCGTGCGGCTGGAGCCCTCGCGGAACCGGAACAGCGGCGGATCCGGCATCGGCCTGGCGATCTCGCGCAACATCGCCCGCTGGCATGGCGGCGACGTGAAACTGCGCAACGCGCCCGGCAGGACCGGCCTCATCGCTGAAATCAGCCTGCCGCGGATCAAGGCACAACCATCGGCAAAGCCGCGGCGCGGCGAGACTGCCGCCGCCGCCCGTGCGCCGGCCGCGACATCGGTACCGGGGCCGCTGGTTCACTGATCCGGGCGGCGATCTCTCGGTGGTCGCTCGCTAGACGGCGAGAAGCGTCTCGATGTCCTTCCTCAGTTCCGCCGGTGACGTCTTCGGCGCATAGCGCTTGTGTACCGAACCGTCCTTCTCAATCAGGAACTTGGTGAAATTCCATTTGATCGCCTCGCTGCCCAGCAGCCCGGGCGCTGCTGCCTTGAGCTGCTTGAATAGTGGATGGGCATCCGCGCCATTCACCTCGATCTTCTCGAACATCGGGAAGGTCACGCCGTGGTTCGTTTCGCAGAATCCGGCGATTTCATCCGGAGCGCCCGGCTCCTGCTGGCCGAACTGGTTGCAGGGAAACCCCATCACCACCAGCCCCCGGTTACGGTAGGTCTCGTGCAGCGCCTGCATCCCGGCGTACTGGGGAGTGAACCCGCATTTGCTGGCGGTATTGACGATGACGAGAACCTTGCCCCGGAATTCCTCGAAGAACAGGAGGCGGCCGTCAATGGTGCGGGCGGATTCGCGGAAGATGTCGGTCATGGCGGTGCGGGTCATTGGTGGAAGTGAGAGGCATGCGATACGCCGGGAATTCTAGCCCGCCGGACCACGGCGGGTGATTGCGGCTCGGTTAGACTGCGGGATCACCTCAATCTCCCAGGCGAGTCCGCAAGTGAACACCTCCCCTTCCGGTTCTGCGATTCCACAAACCGATATCCGCGTCGATGCCGAAGTGCTCCCCGAAACGGTGAAGGTGCTCGGGCAGCTGGTGGGATTCGATACCACGAGCTCCAAGAGCAATCGGGAACTGATCGACTGGGTCGCCAACCGACTCGACGATCTCGGCGTGCGGTCGTTCGTCCAGCATGGCGACGAACCCGGCAAGGCGAACCTGTTCGCCACCATCGGCCCGGAGGACCGGCCGGGCGTGATGCTGTCGGGCCACTCTGACGTGGTCCCGGTGGCGGGGGAGGTCTGGCAGAGCGATCCCTTCATCCTGACCGAACGGGATGCACGGCTCTTCGGCCGTGGATCGGCGGACATGAAGGCCTACATCGCCTGCTGCCTGGCGATGGCGCCGACGTTCAAGCGCGCGGCGCTGCGCACGCCGGTGCACATCGCGCTCTCCTACAACGAGGAGAGCAACATGCACGGGATGAACCAGCTCGCCAGGCACCTGTCGTCGGCGGCCGTGAAGCCCGCGGCTGCGATCATCGGCGAGCCGACGCTGATGCAAGTGGTGGTGGCGAACAAGGGCGCTGCGTCGTACCGCATCCGGGTGCAGGGCAAGCCGGTGCATTCTTCCTTCCGGCACCTGGGCGTGTCGGCGGTGGAGGTGGCAGCCGAGATCATCGTATTCGTCAACGCCCTGCAGAAGAAGCTGATTGAGGCGCACCGCCACGACGGTTTCGAGTTCCCCCATACCGGCCTGCATGTCGGCCGCATCCAGGGCGGAACGGCCCAGAACATCACTGCCAAGGAGTGCGAGTTCCTGCTGGAGATCCGCACCTTGCCGGGTGTGGACTCCGCCGGCATCGTCAAGCAAGTGCGCGACTATTGTGAGTTGACCCTGTTGCCCCAGATCAAGGCGGTTTCTGACGAATGCCGGATCGAGTTCGAGCAGATGCTCGATTCACCGGGCATGGACGAGCGCGGCAATCGGCACCTGGCACAGGCGGTCATGCCGCTCTGCGGCTGCCTCTCGACTCGCCGGGTGAGCTTCGGCACCGAAGGCGGCATCCTGCAGGGGGCGGGCATCCCGACGGTGGTCTGCGGGCCCGGCGACATCTTCGTGGCGCAC
>JBBRJB010000585.1:0-2204 GCA_038220085.1 Burkholderiales bacterium | reverse complement strand
GCCAGCGCATCGAGGCGCGGCGCGCCCAGCTGCGGCAGTCCCAGCCGCCGTCCCCCCCGAACAAGACCCAGTAGAGTGCATTGCATGAAGTCACGTTTGATCCTGGTATCCGTGTTGACCGGCCTGCTGGCCGCCTGCGCGAGCATTCCGACGCCTGACATCCACCGCGGGGTGGACAACAAGGGTGCCGTGGCGCCCCAGGCCGGTGCCCTAACCACACCTCTGGAATCCCCTGAGGCCCCCGAGACCGGCCCGCAGGCGGTGATCCGCCGCGGCAGCGGCCAGATGATCAATCGAGCCGCTGCCGCCGCCCCGCGGCCCGGCCTTTCCGGTGCGACTAGCGGCGCGGCCACCTTCAATTTCGAGGGCGAATCGGTGCACGCCGTGGTCAAGGCGATCCTCGGCGACATGCTGGGCCAGAACTACGTGATCGCGCCGGAAATCCAGGGCACCGTCACCCTGGGCACGCCCAAGGCGGTGTCGCCGTCGGAGGCGCTGAGCCTGCTGGAGATGGTGCTGGGCTGGAACAACGCGCGCATGGTCTACAGCGGCGGCCGCTACAACATCGTCCCGGCCGATCGCGCCCTGGCCGGCAATGTCGCACCCAGCACCGGTTCGCCTTCCAATGCGCGCGGCTACGAAGTGCGCGTGGTCCCGCTGCGATACATTTCCGCCAGCGAGATGGAGAAGGTCCTGGAGCCGTATGCGCGGCCCAACGCCATCGTCGGCATCGACGCCTCGCGCAACCTGATCAGCCTGGCCGGCACCCGCAGTGAACTGGAGAACTACCTGCGCACCGTCGAGATCTTCGACGTCGACTGGCTTTCGGGCATGTCGGTGGGCGTGTTCCCGCTGCAGTCGGGTCGCGCGACCAGGGTCGTCGCGGACCTGGAGAAGGTGTTCGGCAACGACAGCGGCACTCCCAGCGCCGGGATGTTCCGCTTCATGCCGCTCGAAGGCGCCAATGCGGTGCTGGTCATCACCCCGCAGCCGGCCTACCTGGACGACATCCAGGACTGGCTGCAACGCATCGACGGTGCCGGGCAGGACCGGCGTCTGTTTTCCTACGAGCTCAAGTTCATCGGGGCCAAGGACCTGGCCGAGCAGCTGTCGCAGGTCTTCGGCAGCGGCAGCGGCTCACAACGCGAGGACGGCGGCGACTCACCTGTGTCGCTCATGCCCGGCACCAGTCCAGTGCAGATCCGCGACAGCGGGCTGGACCGGGACAACGGCAGTGTCGACTTCGGCGGCACGGGCAGCGGCGCAGCGGCCGGCGGCGGCCTGGGCGACGGGTCGCTGTCGCTCGACCCGCGCGGGGGCGGCAACGCTGCAGTCACCCTGGACGTCGGGGGCGATCGCGTGAGCGTGGCCGCAGTGGAGGAAACCAACACCCTGCTTGTGCGCGCCAGTGCAAGCGCGTGGAGCTCGATCCGCGAGGTCGTGGAAAAGCTCGACGTGATGCCGATGCAGGTCCATATCGAGGCGCAGGTGGCCGAAGTCTCGCTGACCGGCGACCTCGCCTACGGCGTCAACTGGTTCTTCGGGCAGACCGTGACCGACGTCGGCCTTCCTCGATTCCCCGGCTCCTGGACCGGCGCCGCCGGCAACATCACTGGCGTGCCGATCGCCGGCTTGAGCACCGGCCTGGCCTACACCTTCCTCGGCCGCGACGCTGCGGCGATCATTTCCGCGCTGGATGAAGTGACCGACGTGCGCCTGCTGCAGACGCCGTCGATCTTCGTGCGCAACAACGTCGAAGCCACGCTCAACGTCGGCAGCCGGATCCCGATTTCGTCCGTGACGGTGAATCCCGGCCTCGGCGGCGGCAGCACCGTCAGCCAGGTCCAGTACCTGGAGACCGGCATCATCCTCAAGGTGCGCCCGCGCATCACCAAGGACGGCATGGTGTTCCTGGACATCGTGCAGGAAGTCAGCACCCCCGGCGACATCCCCGACGAAAACGGCAACGTGCGCATCAACACGCGCAAGGTGAAGACCGAAGCCGCAGTCCAGGCCGGTGACACGGTGATGCTGGCCGGCCTGATCAGCGACGGCGTGACCCGCGGTTCGGCCGGCTTCCCCGGCCTGAGCCGGCTGCCCATCGTCGGTGGCCTGTTCGGGCGCCAGACCGCGAGCAGTGATCGCAGCGAGGTCATCGTGCTGCTGACCCCCACCCTGGTGCGCAACCCGCAGGAAGCGCGCAA
>JBBRJB010000584.1:0-2204 GCA_038220085.1 Burkholderiales bacterium | reverse complement strand
AGGAACGCGTGGAGGAGTGGCGCAACTACCAGTCGATGACCCAGGAGCAGCGGGAAGTCCTTCGTCGCGCCGGCAGCACCAGCAACACCGCCGCGGGCCATGCCGGAGCAGCCACCGGCCTGGCCAAGGAAGCATCACAGCCCCTGCCGCGCGTCGCCAAGCAACCCCGAGCCCCCGCGTTAGTTCCGGCCACAGACTCGGGGCGCTGATGGCGCCTTTACCCGCCGGCGCCCCGGCGCCGATACCCGCCGATCCCTGGCGGCGGCTGATGAGTGCGGTCTACGAGGGAGTCATCCTCTTCGGGGTGGTGTTCTTCTTCGCCTATGCCTTCTCGGCGATCTCGAGCTTCAAGGGCGGCGAAGGGCCGCTTCGGACCGCTTTTCAGCTCTATCTTTTCCTGATCCTCGGTCTTTATTTCACCTGGTTCTGGAGCCGGGGGCGGCGGACCCTGCCCATGAAGACCATGGGAGTGGTCCTGGTCGACGCGCGCAAGCATCTGCCCCTGGGGCCGGCGCGCGCCGCCTGGCGCTACCTGGTGGCTTCCCTGCTCTTCTGGGGGCTGCTCGCCGCGGTGTGGCAGGCTTCGGTCTGGTGGCTGGCTGTCTGGCCGGTGCCGTTTGTGTGGACGCTGTTCAACCCGCGCCGTCAGGCACTCCATGACGTGATCGCCGGTACCCTGCTGGTACGCAGTCCGAATGCGCCCGGCCGTCCGGCTGCCGTGGCGCCCGCCGTCAGATCTTCCAGCGATTCAGCTGCTCTGTGATCTGTGCCGGCAGTTCCCGCGCCTGACGCACCGCGGCCCTGAAGCGCATGAAGCCGTGGATCATTGCCGGCACTTCCAGGTATTCATGCGCCACCCCGGCAAGGTTCAGGGCATTGGCGAAGGCCAGTCCTTCGTCGTGCAGGACGTCGCATTCGGCCGTGACCACCAGGGTAGGCGGCAGGTTTCCCAGGTCATCGGCCAGTAACGGCGAGAGGTCGGGATGCTCCAGGGAGAGGGCCTCGTCGCCTCGGGCCAGCCCCGGCGGCGCAAACTGCTGCCAGAACCAGGCCATCTGCGCGGCACTGAGGTGGTATCCGTCCGCAAAGCGGCGATACGAACCGTGCTGCATGCGGGCGTCGGTCACCGGATAGACCAGGACCAGGGCGGCAGGCCGCGGCCCGGCCGGCTCGGGCCGCTCCGGCATTTGCACGCCGGCGAGCCAGCGCGACACGCCGATGCCAAGGAGTCCGCCGGCACTGTCCCCGCCGATGACCAGGCGGGCCGGATCGACGCCGAACAGCCCGGCGTTCGCCGCGATGTACTCGAACGCCGCCGTGCAGTCGGCCAGCGCCGCCGGATAAGGAGATTCCGGGGCAAGCCGGTAATCCACGACGAACACCTGGCTGTCGCTGGCCGCCGCGAGAGCCCGGGCAGAGGAGTCGTAGCCGTCGAGGGTGCCGACCACCCACCCGCCGCCGTGCAGCCAGACAATGCCCCGCGTACAGCCGCGACGGGGCAGGTAGCGCCGCACCGCCAGCCGCGGCGTGCCACGCCCAGGATCGGGAGCGACGGTGACGCCGTCCACCGACTCGACGGCGATCGGCTCTCCGTCGAGAACGGGCTGCAATGCCAGATGGCCGCTGCGCAGGGCCGTGACATCGAAAGGTGGGCGCCGGGGCAGCAGGATGGTGGCCAGCAGCTGGCGGACCTGCGGATCGAGGTGTGCGTCGATCTGAGGGTCGGCCGGCAGTGAGTCCAGGTTGGCGGGGGCAGTCGGGCGCATCGGCATCAATCCCGGACGCAGTCCACGAAGTAGGCAAGTTCGCCATCGACCACCTCGGTGACCAGGCCATGGACATCCGTGTGGAATCCGGGAAACTTCAGGTTGAACGAGCGCGCGAACTGCAGGTACTCCAGGATCGACTGGTTGAACCGCTCGCCCGGGATCAGCAGCGGGATGCCGGGCGGATACGGCGTCACCAGCATGGTGGTGATCCGACCGAGCAGATCGTCGATCGGCACCCGATCGACCCGATCGTGGGTCAGGCATTCGTACGCGTCCGACGGCTTCATCGCCGGCTGCATTTCCGACAGGTACATCTCGGTGGTGACCCGGGCCACATCGCCGGCCTTGTAGGCTTCATGGATCTGCGTGGACAGGTCCCGCAACCCGATGCGCTCGTAGCTCGGATTGGCGGCGACGAATTCCGGCATGACCCGC
>JBBRJB010000583.1:0-2209 GCA_038220085.1 Burkholderiales bacterium | reverse complement strand
TCGCGATCCTGCCGATCCCTACAGCGCCGCCCGCTTCGTGGCCGATGCGGCGCCGCTGATCGGGCAGATTGCAGCCCGGGGCCGCCTGCCCCTGCTGGTGGGGGGCACCATGCTCTATGCCCGGGCACTGATCACTCCCTTCGACGCGCTGCCGCCCGCCGACCCTGCGATCCGCCGGCGGCTTGAGCAGGAGGCGGCGACGCACGGTTGGGCGCAGCTTCACCGGCGCCTGGCCGCCCTGGATCCCCTGAGTGCAGCCAGGATTGATCCCGGCGATCCGCAACGCATCCAACGAGCGCTCGAGGTGATCGAGCTCACCGGCGTCGCCTTGTCGAGCCTGCAGCGACGCCGCCGCTCTGGCGAGCCTCCCGCGGACGGTGAGGCGACCGATCGCGACCGGTCGCTGCCGATCCTCTCACTGGAACCCTCCGACCGCGCGGTTCTGCACCAGCGCATCGCGCGTCGTTTCGAGCAGATGCTGGCCGACGGGCTGGTCGACGAGGTCCGCGGCCTGATGGCGAGGCCCGACCTGCATCCGGAACTGCCGGCCCTGCGTTCAGTGGGCTACCGGCAGGTCTGGCAATACCTGGCCGACGGCGGAACCGCGCAATCAGGCGACGGCCCGCTGCGGGAAGCCGGCATCGCGGCGACCCGGCAACTGGCCAAGCGCCAGCTCACCTGGCTGCGGTCGCTGCCGGTTCATCGGCGGCTCGATTGCCTCGATGACCGGATTCCCCAGCAGGCCTCCGCTATCATCGATCAACTCTGGCGGCAGTCCCCCGCGGCCGCCGACTCGAACCCGGGAGCGACGATCACATGACCAGCAAAGCCGCAGCACACGCCACGGCCCCCACCCTGTTGATGGTGGGCCTCGGACGAATGGGCGCAAACATGGCCCGGCGGCTCGCCAGCAAGGGCGCCACGGTCCACGGTTACGATCCCGCTGCGGCAGCCCGCGCCGCCATGACGGAAACATCGGCGCAGTTTCCGGTCACCCTGCACGAGCAGTTCGCCGATGCCGTGGCCGCGCTGCCGAGTCCGCGTATCGTCTGGCTGATGCTGCCGGCCGGCAACGTCACCGCGCAGACGATCGAACAGATCGCGCCGATGCTGGACCGCGGCGACGTCGTCGTTGACGGCGGCAATGCCAACTACCTGGACGCGCAGTCGCGGGCCGCCGCCTTTTCCGGCCAGGGAATCGAATTCGTCGACTGCGGTGTCTCGGGCGGCGTGTGGGGCCTGCAGAACGGTTATTGCCTGATGTATGGAGCCAGCGCGGACGCGGCGAAGCGGGTGGCGCCGGTCATGCGGCTGCTCGCGGTCTCCGCCGACGATGGCTGGCTGCATTGCGGCCCGGTGGGAGCCGGGCACTTCACGAAGATGATCCACAACGGCATCGAGTACGGCATGATGCAGTCGCTGGCCGAAGGGTTCGCCCTGATGTCCGGCCAGCCCGATTTCGACCTGCCCCTGGCCCGGATCGGTGAACTGTGGCGCCACGGCTCGGTGGTGCGCTCCTGGCTGCTCGATCTCACCGCCGAGGCGCTCAAGGACCCGCAAGCGCTGGACCAGCTCGCGCCGATCGTGGCGGATTCGGGCGAGGGTCGCTGGACCATCGACGAGTCGGTTCGGCAGGGCACGCCGGCGCCGGTGATCGCGATGGCGCTGATGACCCGGTTCGCATCGCAGGGCAAGGGCGACACCGGCAACAAGCTGCTGGCCCTGATGCGCAAGGGTTTCGGCGGTCACGCAATCACCACCGCGCCGAAGGCCGACGGCGGCTGAGACCCCGCTGAACGGTTTTCAGTCGAACGGGAAGAACCAGAGCAGGTCCATCGCACGCTCGCTGCCGGCGCGAACGCTCAATGACAGGCGGTCGGTGATCTCGTACTGCAGCTTGAGGATGTTCCAGACGCCGCGAAGGCTCTGTTCGCAGACGGCAAGCAATCCCGCGGACAGCGGCGGGCCGACCTTAGCCGTCAGGTTGCGATTATCGGCGCTGCCCGTTTCCGACCCGGGACTGTCGCCGACTGCGACGAGGTCGACGGCAGGATCGGCCAGGTCACCGTCGTACACGATGCGGCCACGGCTGATCCTGAGGGCACGACCGTCGACCCGATAGCTGCCGTCGACGAGATCCACCGCGCCGCTCGCCCGCGGCGCTTCGGGCGACCGGCCCTTCAGGCGTATTGCCCCGCTCAGCCCTGCT
>JBBRJB010000582.1:0-2210 GCA_038220085.1 Burkholderiales bacterium | reverse complement strand
AGACCTACGACGTGCTGCAGTCGCTGGCGGGCGAGGAGCCGCCTCTGAAGCAGCTTCTGATCGCCACCCACCACTGGCGTTTCATGATGCCTTTCGAGGCGGCCCGATTGCTGGTCAAATGTCCGGCGACTTCAGCATTGCCTCTTCCAGCCGCGCTTGTCCGTAGAATAGGCGCAGAACGCACCGGCACGCCCGGCGTCGCCCCCGGGCGACGCATCACTCGCGCAGCGGGGGTCGGCGCAAGCGCAAACGGCGGCGGTCAGATGGACTATTCGGAAGTGCATCGGCGTTCGATCCAGGATCCTGAAGGATTCTGGGGCGAGCAGGCGCAACGGATCGACTGGCACCGGCCGCCCGGCCGGGTGCTGGATGATTCGAAGCCGCCGTTCGTGCGCTGGTTCGAGGGCGGCGAAACCAACCTGTGCCACAACGCGGTTGATCGCTGGCTGCCGACGCAGTCCGACCAGCCCGCCCTGATCTACGTCTCGACCGAGACCGGTCGCGAAGAGACCTACACCTTCGCCGAATTGTCGCGCCAGGTGCAGGTGATGGCGGCGGTGATCCAGTCGCTCGGCGTCGACAAGGGCGACCGCGTCCTGATCTACCTGCCGATGATTCCGGAGGCTGCCTTCGCGATGCTGGCCTGCGCGAGGGTCGGGGCGATCCACTCCGTGGTATTCGGTGGATTCGCGGCGGTCAGCCTTGCCAGCCGTATCGACGATGCGCGACCCAAGCTGGTCATATCCGCGGATGCCGGGTCGCGCGCCGGCAAGGTCGTGCCCTACAAGGCGTTACTGGACGAGGCGATCGAGCGCGCCGCCGGAGATGCGCCCCAGGTGCTGATGGTCGATCGCGGCCTCGCGCCGGCGCGCCAGGTCGGCGGGCGCGATCACGACTATGCCGCGCTGGCGGCACGGTTCGCCGATGCCGAAGTGCCGGTCACCTGGCTGGAGTCCAACGAACCCAGCTACATCCTCTATACCTCCGGCACCACCGGCAAGCCCAAGGGTGTGCAGCGCGACGTCGGCGGCTATGCCGTGGCGCTGGCCGCCTCGATGGCGCAGATCTTCCGGGGCGGTCCGGGCGAGACCTTCTTCACCACCAGCGACATCGGCTGGGTCGTCGGGCATTCCTACATCATTTATGGTCCGCTGATCGCCGGCATGGCGACGATCATGTACGAGGGAACGCCGGTGAGACCGGACGGCGGCATCCTGTGGCAACTGGTGGAGCGCTACCGGGTGGCGGTGATGTTCTCCGCGCCGACGGCGATACGAGTGCTCAAGCGCCAGGATCCAGCCCTGCTCAGGCGCCACGACACCAGCACCCTGAAGGCACTGTTCCTTGCCGGCGAACCGCTGGATGAGCCGACTGCGCGATGGATCTCCGACGGACTCGGCCGGCCGGTCATTGACAACTACTGGCAGACCGAGACCGGCTGGCCGATCCTGACCCTGTCCAACGGATTCCCGGACGTCGAGCCGACGCCCGTGCGGTACGGCAGCCCCGGCCTGGCAGTGGCCGGCTACAACGTGCAGGTGGTGCATGAAGTCACCGGCGAGCCGCTCGGGCCCAACCAGAAGGGCGTGGTAGTCATCGTGCCGCCGCTGCCACCCGGCTGCATGCAGACGGTCTGGCAGGACGATCAGCGCTTCATCGACACCTATTTCAAAAGCATCCCGGGACGGGAACTGTATTCGACCTTCGACTGGGGCATCCGGGACGAGGACGGCTACTTCTTCATCCTCGGACGCACGGACGACGTGATCAATGTTGCCGGGCACCGGCTCGGGACCCGCGAAATCGAGGAATCGATCAACAGCCACGTGGCGGTGGCCGAGTGTGCGGTCATCGGTGTGGCGGATCCGCTCAAGGGCCAGGTCGCGATGGCGTTTGCCGTGCTGCGCGATCCCCTGGCCTTCTCGAAGGAAAAACTCGGCGATGCGGCGGCAATCTCGCAGGCGCGCCTGCGCCTGGAGGGCGACCTGATGAAGGTCGTCGACCAGCAACTGGGCGCGGTGGCGCGGCCGTCACGCGTGCACTTCGTGCAGGTCCTGCCCAAGACCCGTTCCGGCAAGGTCGTACGCCGGTCGATCCAGGCGATCTGCGAACTGCGTGATCCGGGGGACGTCAGCACCATCGAGGATCCGACGGCGCTGGACCAGGTGCGTCAGGCGCTTTCCGGTTGATGCTGCCGCTGGGCTTCAAGA
>JBBRJB010000581.1:0-2211 GCA_038220085.1 Burkholderiales bacterium | reverse complement strand
GCGGCCGGCAGGCGCTTCTCCCGCAGGCCGAAGCAGATGTTCTCGCGTACGGTCAGCCAGGGAAAGAGCGTGTAGCTCTGGAAGACCATGCCCCGGTCGGCGCCAGGTCCGGCCACCGCCGACCCTTCGATCAGCACTGTGCCAGTGGTGGCGACATCCAGCCCGGCCACGATCCGCAAGAGCGTGGACTTGCCGCAACCGGAGGGGCCGAGGATCGTCACGAAGTCGTTGGTCGCGACCTCCAGGGACGAACTCTGGAGGGCGACCGTCTGAGGCTGGTTCCGGGCGCCGGCGAATACCCGCGACACGTCCCGGATGGAAACTGCGGCCATCAGACGCGATTCACCGGATGGCCGCCCAGGGAAACATTCCGCGGTTGCCGAACTTGAATGCGAAATCCGTGACCAGGCCGATCAGGCCGATCACGATGATTCCGAAGATGATCTGGCCCGTCGCGAGCAGGGACTGGCTGTCGGTGATCATGTGGCCGATCCCGGAGGACGAACCGATCAACTCCGCGACGATCACATAGGTCCAGGCCCAGCCCAGCACCAGACGCAGTATTTCGGCTATCTCGGGGGCGGCATTGGGCAGGAGCACCCGGTTTACGAGCGAGCGGTCACTCGCGCCGAGGGTATAGGCCGCCTCCACCAGATCACGACGGGTGTTTCCGACGACGACCGCGACCATCAGCACAATCTGGAAGAAGGTGCCGATGAAGATCACCAGGAGCTTCTGCATTTCGCCGATGCCGGCCCACAGGATCAGCAGAGGAATGAAGGCGGATGCCGGCAGGTAGCGGGCGAACGAGACGAACGGCTCGAAGAACGCCTCAATCGGCTTGTAGGCGCCCATGAGAACGCCTAATGGCACGGCCAATACGGAGGCCATCAGGAACCCGCCCACGACGCGCAGGATCGTGATCCAGATGTCCGCCAGGAAGCCATGGATCGTGAGCAGTTCCCAGCCGTCGCGCAGCATGGTCAGGGGATCGGCGAGGAAGGTCCGGGTGACGAACCCGCCGAACGTGGCCAGCGACCAGCCGGCGGTGAACAGCACGAAGAAGAGGACTCCAAGCACCACCCGGGCGCGCGGATCCACCGGCTGCAACGGCCTCACGCGCGGCGCCCTGCTGCTTTACTCCGGCGCACCCGCCTCACTTGACGACGGAGTTATCGATGATCGAATCGAGTGGCGGGATGCTCTTGATGATGCCAGCGGACAGCAGGAGGTCGGCTGCTTCCTTGGTAAAGGCCTGCAGTTCGCCTGCAAAGAACTTCCTGTTCTCCTCCCGTCCCTGCCAGCGCAGGAAAGCGGCCGACTTGCCGAACTGCTCGCCGCTCTGCTTGACGTCGGCGCCCATGATTTCGTAGGCTTTTTCCTTGTTGGCGGCGATATAGTCCAGCGCCTGGAAGTAGCTCTCGGCAAGTGCCTTGACCGCCGCCGGATTGTCCTGGATGAACTTCGGCGTGCAGCCGACGGTATCCATGATCATCGGATAGTCGAGGGTGGTGGCGATGATGTGGCCGGCCTCAGGCTTGTCCCGCACCAGCGAGAGATAAGGCTCGTAAGTCAGTGCCGCATCGATGCCGCTCTGACCTGACACGAACGCCTGGGCAGCCGGATTCGGCTCCATGTTGACGACCTTGACGTCCTTGACCGACAAGCCATTCTTGTTCAGGAACCAAGCCATGGTGAAGTAAGGCGCGGTCCCGGGAGCCGATGCGGCAATGGTCTTGCCCTTCAGATCGGAAATCTTCTTGATGTCGTTGCGCACCACCATCCCGTCCGCGCCGTAACTCTTGTCCAGCTGGAACAACTGTTTGCTGGCAACACCGGCCGCGTTCCAGACCACCCAGGTCTCCACGGTGGTGGCCGCGCACTGCAGGTCGCCGGACGCTATGGCGAGGTGGCGATCCTTCTGGGGCACCTTCTTCAGGGTGACATCGAGGCCGTTCTTCTTGAAGATGCCGGTCTCCTTGGCCAGGGTCAGCGGTGCGAATCCGGTCCAACCGGAAAGACCCAGCACGAGTTTGGTTTCCTGCGCCGGCGCCGGCGTGGCCAGCATCGTCAGTGCAGCGGCTGCAGCCGCGACCAATCCATTCTTCATCGCAATTCCCCCTGAACCATGATGTCGACAACATGTCGTACGGTTGCAAATGTACCTGCATGGCCGACGTGCTGCCCAGGCATTTGCGTTTCGGCGGCGAC
>JBBRJB010000580.1:0-2216 GCA_038220085.1 Burkholderiales bacterium | reverse complement strand
TCCCGCTGTTCGACGCCGAAGGACGCCTGCTCCCTAGCTTCCTGATCGTCTCGAACATGGAAGTCGCTGATCCATCGTCGATCATCGACGGCAACGAGCGGGTCGTGAGGCCTCGTCTGGCGGACGCCCGGTTCTTCTACGACCAGGACCGCAAGACGCCGCTGCGCGATCGGGTCGCCCGGCTCGCGCAGGTCGTCTACCACGCAAAACTGGGCAGCCAGGCCGATCGGACGCGGCGCGTCGTCACGTTGGCGGGTGCGATCGCCCGGGCGCTCGGTCAGGATCCGGCCCCGGCCGAGCGCGCCGGGATGCTGGCCAAAGCCGACCTTCTGACGGGCATGGTCGGCGAGTTCCCGGAACTGCAGGGCATCATGGGCCGTTACTACGCCCGGCACGACGGCGAACCCGCAGCGGTTTCGCAGGCGATCGCGGAACACTACCAGCCGCGCTTCGCCGGCGATTCGGTGCCGCAAAGCGAGGCCGGCACCGCGCTCGCCCTGGCCGACAAGCTCGAAACGCTGGCGGGAATCTGGGGAATCGGCCAGCGCCCGACTGGCGAAAAAGACCCGTTCGCACTGCGCCGCCACGGGCTGGGTGTGCTACGTATGCTGATCGAAAAGCCCCTGCCGCTCGGCCTGCAGGACCTGGTTGCCCGCGCTTTCGGGACCTTCGACGGTATCGCCGGCTTCGAGCACGATGCCGCCGGCCTGCACGGATTCCTCTGCGACCGCCTGCGCAACTACCTGCGTGAACGCGGCTTCGAGGCGACCGACATCGACGCGGTGCTGGCGGTCGACTCCGACCGGATCGACCGGATCGAGAACCGCCTGTTGGCGGTGGCGGAGTTCCGGCAACTGGCCGAGTTCGAGTCGCTCGCGGCGGCCAACAAGCGGATTGCGAACATCCTCCGGAAATCGGCTGCGCCGGCTGCCGGGCGGGTGCGGACGGACCTTTTCAGGGAGCCGGCCGAAGGCCTGTTGCACGAGGCGCTGCTGGCGGCGGAACCGGTCGTCAACGCCCATCTGGACAAGCTCGACTTCACCCGTGCCCTGCAGGCGTTGGCGGGCCTGCGGGGAGCGGTCGACGCGTTTTTTGACCAGGTGATGGTCAATGCGCCGGAACCTGACCTCCGGGACAACCGGCTTGCGTTGCTGGACGGACTGCGACGCCTGATGAACCGGGTGGCGGACCTCTCGCAGCTATGACATGAAACTCGTCATCCTCGATCGCGAAGGCGTCCTCAACCGGCCGGTGGATGGCTATGTGCTCAAGCCGCAGGACTGGGAACCGCTTCCCGGCGCGATGGAGGCCATCGCACGGCTGCACCACAGTGGCTACCGCGTCGCTGTGGCCACCAATCAGGCGGCGCTTTCCCGGGGTCTTTTCGACATGGCAATGCTCAACACCATTCACCATCGAATGAACCGGCTGGCCGAGTCCGCCGGCGGGGCGATCGATGCCATCGCGATCTGTCCGCACAGCCCCGAACAGCACTGCCGCTGCCGCAAGCCGCAACCCGGCATGCTGCTGGAACTGATCCAGCGTTTCGGCGCCGATCCCAAGGAAACGATCATGATCGGCGACATGGCCCCGGATCTCCAGGCCGGGCTGGCTGCCGGCTGCAACACCTGGCTGGTCCGCAGCGGTCACGGCGAGGCGACGATCGACGCAGGCGAGGTACCCGCATCCGTCAGGATTGCAGACGATCTCGCAGAAGTGGTGCAGCGCCTGCTCTCGCCGACGCACGACGGCCACCCGAACCGCGTTGGCCCCGACGGCCAAGACCGGACCTGACGGTCGACACGCCATGGCCGCCCTGCGTTCGATCCTTTATCTGCTCCTGCAACTGGTCACGGTGATTCCCTGGGCATTCGTCTGCCTGGCGTGCGCACCGCTGCCGCTGCGCACCCGCTACCGGGTCACGGTCCAATGGCCGCGCGCGATGACCTGGGCGGGGCGCTGGATATGCGGCATCCGCTGGGAGGTCGCGGGCTGGGAAAACCTGCCGGACGGGCCGGTGATCCTGCTGCCGAAACACCAGTCCACCTGGGAAACATTCTTCCTGATCTGGGGAATGCCCCGGGACCTGTGCTTTGTCTTCAAGCGCGAACTGCTGTACGTGCCCTTTTTCGGCTGGGGCATGGCGCTCCTGAAGATGATTCACATCGACCGGGCAAAAACGCGGGTGGCATTCGAGTCGCTCGTGACCCAGGGCG
>JBBRJB010000579.1:0-2218 GCA_038220085.1 Burkholderiales bacterium | reverse complement strand
CATGATCCCCAGCAATGACAACGTCGCGAACGGCAGCCCGAACAGGAAGCGCACCAGCGTCGCACCGATGGTCCCGAGGGTGCCGGTGAGGCTCTTCTGCATCGCGTTGCGGGCCGTCTGCGCGCCGGCGGCGAGCAAGGTGAACACGATCCACAGCCATCCGGCGACCACCACCGGCTCGCGCACGATGTCCGCCGTCATAGGGCGTTCATGAGGCGGACAGGATGGAAACGACGCGATAGCCGACTGCGGCGGCAATCAGCGAGCCGGCGACATGCAACAGGCTGTGAAGAAGCGCCCAGCCGAACTGCCCCCGCTGCAGCAGCAGCAGCGACTCGATCGAGAATGTGGAAAAGGTGGTGAGGGCGCCGAGGAATCCGGTGACCAGGGTCAGGCGCCAGGCGGCGTCGATCTCCGGATGGCGGGCGAACCAGGCGAGGGACACCCCGATCATCAGGCCGCCAGCCAGGTTGGCCGCCCAGGTGCCAAGCGGAAAATGCGGATGCGTGGGATTGAGCATAAGGCTCAAGGCCCAGCGCAGCCAGGCCCCGAGGGCGGCGCCGATCCCGACGCCGGCGATGGCCGCCAGCGAGATCGGCGGCAGCCACTGGCCGGCGCCCGGGCTCATCGGTCGAGCCAGCGGGCAGCGGCTTTGTCGTCGGCGCTGCGGGCCTCGACCCAGCGCTCTCCCTGCGGCGTCGCCTCCTTCTTCCAGAAGGGCGCCTCGGTCTTGAGGTAGTCCATGATGAACTCGCAGGCGTGGAAGGCAGCCCCGCGATGAGCCGACGCGACCACGACCAGCACGATCTGGTCGGTAGGCCGCAGCGTCCCGACCCGGTGGATCACCAGCGTATCCAGAAGGTCCCAGCGCGCCTTGGCCTGCTCGCAGATCGAGGCGAGCGCCTTCTCGGTCATGCCGGGGTAGTGCTCCAGCGTCATCGTGGCCACGCCCAGCCCCTCATTGAGGTCGCGTACCGTGCCGATGAACGATGCGATGGCGCCGATGCGCGGGTCGCGCCTGCGGATAGTGGAAATCTCAGCGCCGCAATCGAAGTCTTCCGGCTGCACGCGCACCGTCATGTCAGCCTCCGGTGACCGGCGGAAAGAACGCGACTTCGGCTCCATCGACAAGCGGCGTGTCGGGTCTTGCCATGGTCTGTTCCACCGACATGCGGACCGGCCTGCCGGCAGCGAGCGCCTCGGCGTAGGGCGCACCGCGCGCGACCAGCCATCGCCGAAGTTCGCCGGCGGACTTCACCTGCGCCGGCAGCTGCACGGTTTCACCGGCAGTCTGCAAGGACTCGCGCAGTCCCGCGAAATAGAGAATCCTGACTTGCAAGGCGTACGGCTCCGGATTCAGTTCAACAGGTCCGAGAAAGGCAAGTACGTTACCACGTCGCCCTGCCGGATCGCCTGGCCTTCCGGATTGTCCAGCAGGCCGTCGCCGGCCACAGTCGAGGTGAGGACAGCCGAGCCCTGGTTGGGGAACAACTCGAGCAGGCCGGACTGCGGATTGACCGCCACCCGCAGGAACTCGCGGCGGCGATCGGGCCGGGGCCAGTCGAAGCCGGCAGTCAGTCGCAGCCGCACCGGCGCCACATGGGCAACACCCTGCAGCGAGAGAATGAATGGACGCACCAGCAGCAGGAAGGTGACGAAAGCCGATACCGGGTTGCCGGGCAAGCCCACGAAGTGGGCATAGCCGGCGGAGCCGGTCGCACCCACCCGACCGTACGCCAGCGGTTTGCCGGGCTTGATGGCCAGCTGCCACATGTCCAGCTCGCCCTCGGCCTCGACAGCCGGCTTGACGTGGTCTTCCTCGCCGACCGACATCCCGCCACAGGTGACGATCAGGTCCGCGTCGGCTGCGGCGTCGCGCAGTGCCGCCCGCGTCGCCTCGAGCGTGTCGCCGACGATGCCCAGGTCCTGCACTTCGCAGCCCAGCCGCCGCAGCAGCGCCGTGAGAAGAAAACGGTTCGAGTTGTAGATGGCCCCCGGAGCGAGGGGCTCACCCGGCATTGCCAGTTCATCGCCGGTAAAGAAGCAAGCGACCTTCACCGGTCCATACACCCACAGGGTGGCGGCGCCGACCGACGCCGCCAGCCCGGTTGCCTGCGGCGTCAGCCGGGTTCCGGCCGGCAGCACTGTCGCACCCTGGCGGATGTCCTCGCCCTCCCGGCGAATCCACTCGCCGGGCTGCGGCTGGTGGCTGAAACGC
>JBBRJB010000578.1:0-2261 GCA_038220085.1 Burkholderiales bacterium | reverse complement strand
TGCGCGGGCCGCGCTCGGCGCGCTGCAGCCGGACCATACGAAACACCATCTCCACCGCGAGCAGCACGAAGACCACCGGCAGCGGCAGCAGCGACCACCATTCCGGGGTCACCAGTGTCTTGATGTTGAGGGCACCCGAGGTGTAGCTTGACCAGGCCGCCTGGGTGGCGAACCAGGCGATCACCAGGCAGCAGGCCAGCCCGATCAGGTCACCGATCCATTCGAAAAACCAGGCCAGACGCGGCGGGATCGCCTGCAGCACCACGTCCACCCGGATGTGCTGGCCTTGACGCAGCAGCCAGGGCGCGACCAGCATCGTGATCAGGTAGAGCATCAGCTCGGAGACTTCATTGCTCCAGGGCAGGCTGCCGGGCATGCCGGGTATCGAGATGTTGCGCAAGGCGACGTCCGCCACGATCACCAGCATCATCGCCAGCAGAATCAGACAACCGGCCATGGCCAGCCCGCTCAGGAACCGGCCGTAAAGCCGGGAAAAGCGATCGATCATGCGCGCAGTCCGCCCCTAGGAGCCCGTCATCGCCGCATCACTTGATGAAGACCGCCTTGAAGCGCGCCGCGATCTCCGGGCTCTGCTTGGCGGCTGCCGCCCAGGCGATGTCGTAGGCTTTTTGCCGGTAGGCCTTGGCGGTGGCCGCGTCGAAGGTGATGGCCTGGATGCCGGCCTTCTCCTGGCGGGCGGTTTCTTCCTGGGCATAAGTGGCCCAGAAGGTGTTGCCGGCTTCCAGCGACTGCAATTGCTTCTCCAGGTAGCTGCGCTGGGCTTCGGTGAGTTTTTTGTACGCCGGCAGGTTCATGATGATGGAGACCTCGGCGTCGTAGAAGCCCGGGTCGATCCGGAACTTGGTCTTTTCCTGCCAGTTCAGATCGAAGATGCCGCCGATAGGCCAGCCGTAGCCATCCACCACCCCCCGCTCCAGCGCGGTGAAGACCTCCCCTGGCGGGGTGGTCACGACGTCGGCATTGAGGGCCTGGAAGAAGTCGCGGTAGACCGGCGTGATCCGGATCTTCTGTCCGGTCAGGTCCGGCTTGTCGACTTTCTTGTTGGTGTAGATGTGAAAGGGCTGGTTCTCCACCATCCGCCCCAGGTACTGCATGTTGCCCTTCTCGTTCCACACCTTGTTGATGGCCTCGAAGGCGCCGTTCTTGCGCTGCTCGGCCACCGTCAGCTGGGTGAGCTTGAGGAAATCGGCTTCGGGCATGACGTTGGTGTAGAAGGCGCCGGTACTCATCGCCAGGTCGACCACCCCGGTCTTGACCGCGTTGCCGACTTCGAAAGTCGGGATCGCCTTGGGTCCGCCGAGAAAGTTGATCTGCAGCACGCCCTTGCCTTGGGCGTTGACCTGTTCGATCCAGGGCAGCAGGCGCTTGACGTAGATCGAATTCTCCGCAAACGCGCTGACGAGTCGCAGGGTCACTTCCTGAGCACTGGCTGCTGTCGAGAATCCCACGGCGAGCATCAGGGCCGCCGCCTGCAAAAGCTTGATCTTCATGATCTGTCTCCGGGTCATTGGGATAGCCGCCCGGGGAGGGCGACGGAAAGCTCACAGAGTTTACCCGGGAGCGATCCGGCATGGTTCGGTTGCGGGGCACCATTCTTGCTCCATCGCCGCACCCCGCTTCCTCGGCCTGCGCACTTGGCAGGGCTGAGAGACCTCAGACATCACCCTCAGGAGATACCCCATGGCTGGAAGCCGCAAGCCCCCCGCGCCCGCAAACAGCGCAAAACAATCGCCAGCACCGTCCGGGGCGAAGGCGCTCAAGGAATCGGTTTCCAAGTCCGCCGCCCGGGCGACAGCCGGCGGTCCTGCCCATCCGGATCCTGCCGCAGCGACGCTGTCCGACCAGGCGGCCCGCAAGATGGCCGCCACCCAGGAAATGGTCGCGGCAATGCCGCACAACGCCCGGAAGGCCGGCGAGCATGGCGAGGCATCGCGGCAACCCCAGGCGGGCCAGACAGTCGAGCCGACGGATCCGTCCGTCAGTGCCAGCACGCTGACCGAAGTCAATCCGTCGGCCAAGGTCGGTTCGGGAGAGCCGCCTCACGGCGTCAATCCTGCCAACGAATCGCTGGACCGTGCGCGCGTGGATTCGGGCGGCCAGGCGCTGACCACCAATATGGGCGTTGCGATCGCGGACAACCAGAATTCGCTGAAGGCCGGCCTGCGCGGACCGGCCCTGCTCGAAGACTTCATCCTGCGCGAGAAGATCACCCATTTCGACCATGAACGGATCCCGGAGCG
>JBBRJB010000577.1:0-2267 GCA_038220085.1 Burkholderiales bacterium | reverse complement strand
CCTGCGGGCACGATGCCGGCCATCCGGTCAGCGACGCTTACCAGGCGCCGTTTCCGTTTACCGGGGCGGACCTCATCACCGTCACAGTGGTTGTCAACGACTCTGCCGGTGCGGCAAGCACCGGCGAAGCCGCCTCGCCGTTCCTGGAGGACTGAGTCGGCCTGTTCCGAACCGGCATTACCACGATCAGGGAGTCGACATGACGATCCAGCCAGCCGGCGCGCGCTACGACGCCGTCCGGATGAACGAATTCGCCGGACAACTATTCCGGGTGGCCGGTTTCGAGGATGACAAGGCACGGGCGGTCGCCGAGATCCTGGTAGAAGCCGATCTCATAGGCCATTCGACACACGGCCTCGCCCTCGCGCCTGCGTATCTCGAAGCGGCTGCCAAGGGTGCGTTGACGACCCGCGGCGATCCGGAGGTCGTTTCGGATCGCGGCGCCTGCATCACCTGGAACGGCCGTCGACTTCCCGGCCCCTGGCTCACCGCCAGGGCTATCGACCTGGCGATCGAACGCGTCACCACGTACGGAACGGTAACGGTATCCATCTTCGAGAGTCATCACATCGGCGCGCTCGCTGCCTACTTGCACAAGGCGACCGAACGCGGCTTCATGCTCATCATCGCCAGTTCGATGCCGTCCCTGGCCGGGGTTGCCCCTTTCGGCGGCACCCGGGCGGTGCTCACGCCCAATCCGCTCGCCGCCGGCATCCCGACCGAGGGCGATCCGATCCTGCTCGACATCAGCGCTTCGATCACCACGCTGAACATGACCCGGCAGCTGGCACGGGACGGCCGATCGTTTCCCCATCCATGGGTCATGGACGCAAACGGCAATGCCACCGACGACCCCAACGTACTGATCGGGCATGGTGGCACTTTGATGCCGGTCGGCGGCCTGGACCATGGCCACAAAGGCTACTGCTGGGCAATCCTGGTGGAAGCGCTGTCGCAGGGACTCTCCGGCTTCGGGCGGGCGGATGCCCCGAGCGGATCCAGCGTCGCGGTCTTCCTGCAACTGATCGATCCCACCGCCTTCGGCGGGCAGGACGGCTTCAAGCGACAGATGAGCTGGCTCGCCGGCGCCTGCCGCGACAGCCCGCCGCGCGAAGGCGTCGACCGTGTTCGCGTCCCCGGAGAGCGCGCGATGGCGCACAAGCGCGCCGCCCAGTCTCACGGCCTGCCGCTGTCACGGGCAATCATCGACGGCCTGTCGTCGTGGGCCGGCAAGTCTGGACTGCAGCTGCCCGAGCCGATCGTCCCGGCTTAGCCGCGGGAGCGCCCCAGCGTCGGCCAGATGGGCCCGACTCAAGTCTGCCGCTCGCGCGACGCCCATAAGCCCGAGTGCCCGGCCCAGTTCCTCGCGAAAACGCTCCAGCACCCAGCTAACGCCGGCTTCTCCGGCAATCGCCAACCCCCACAACTGCGGCCTGCCGATCAGGCCCGCCCGCGCCCCCAGCGCCAGCGCCTTGACCAGGTCCGTGCCGCGCCGGATACCGCCATCGACCAGGATGGGCAGGTCAGGGTTGATTGACGCTACTGCCTCGACGATTGCCGGCAGCGCCTCGATGCTGCTGATCGCGCCATCGAGCTGGCGCCCGCCGTGGTTAGACACGATGATACCGTCGACACCGATGCGGGCCGCCTGGATCGCTTCAGCCGGCGCCAGGACCCCCTTCAGCAGCAGGGGCCCCGGCCAGTGCTCACGCAGTGCCTGGACGTGACTCCAGTTCAAGCTGGGATCAAGCAGCGATCCCATCCGGCCGGCCAGCGAGGCCAGGCTTTCGGCCGAGCCGGGTCTGACGTAATTGCCGAATGTCAGGCTGGCGAGCGAGTGCCGCATGCGCCACAGCCACGGCAGCTGCGGCGCCATCGCCAGGAGTTGGGCGCCGCTGAACCGCGGCGGGATGCCGAACCCATTGCGGCGGTCGCGCTCGCGATTGCCAAGCAGCTGGTTGTCGATTGTGAGGACCAGGGCATCGTAGCCCGCCGCGAATGCGCGTTCGGTCAGTTCCCGGGTGAAGCCGGCGTCCCGATAAATAAAGACCTGCATCCAGCGCGGCGCGCTGCCTTGCGCGGCCAGTTGCTCCAGCGAACAGACCGAGCCGTGACTGAGGCAGTACGCCGTACCCGCGCGCTGCGCAGCGCGTGCCGCTGCGAGTTCACCACCCGGCCAGAACAAGCCCGCCAGACCGGTCGGCCCGATCAGCAGGGGCATCGAGAGGCGCTGGCCGAACAGGGGCGTCGACAGGTCCGGCTCCGCG
>JBBRJB010000576.1:0-2277 GCA_038220085.1 Burkholderiales bacterium | reverse complement strand
GCGCACCACCGCGACCCTGCAGGCCGACGGCAGCGCCTATCGCATCAACGGGGTCAAGCAGTTCATCACCTCCGGCAAGGAGGGCGACGTCGCCATCGTCCTGGCGGTGACCGACCGCGCCGCGGGCAAGCGCGGCATCTCGGCGTTCCTGGTCCCGACCGATTCGCCCGGCTACACGGTTGCGCGGCTGGAGGAAAAGCTCGGCCAGCACGCCTCGGATACCGCACAGATCCTGTTCGAGGACTGCCTGGTGCCGGCCGAGAACCTGATCGGCGCGCCCGGCGCTGGTTACCGGATCGCCTTATCGGGCCTTGAAGGCGGCCGCATCGGCATCGCTTCGCAGGCGCTCGGCATGGCCCGTGCGGCATTCGAAGCGGCCCTGATGTATGCCCGTGAGCGGGAGGCCTTCGGCAAGCCGATCTTCGAACACCAGGCGGTACAGTTCCGGCTGGCGGACATGGCGACCCGGATCGAGGCCGCGCGCCACCTCATCCGGCATGCGGCCAGCCTCAAGGACGCGGGCAAGCCCTGCCTGAAGGAGGCAGCGATGGCCAAGCTCTTCGCCTCGGAAATGGCCGAGCGCGTCTGCTCGGACGCGATCCAGGTTCACGGCGGCTACGGCTATGTCAGCGACTTCCCGGTGGAGCGGATCTATCGGGATGTCCGCGTCTGCCAGATCTACGAGGGAACCAGCGACATCCAGAAGATCCTGATCGGCCGCGCGCTCGCGGCCGGTTGATCCACAGCCAGCGCCAACCAGGGAGATTGCTTTGACCAGCACCGCAGCGCGCACACCCGACCGCCAGGTCGACTTCTACTTCGACTTCAGTTCGCCCTACTCCTACCTCGCCGCCGAAGCGGTCGACGCGGTGGCGGCCCGCCATGGGCACACGGTGAACTGGATCCCGATCATGCTCGGGGTCATCTTCAAGTCCACCGGCTCGGGACCGCTCACGGAACAGCATCACTGGCGGGCCAGCTACGCGGTCATGGACTTCAAGCGCAGCGCCGACATGGCGGGCCTGCCGTTCGCCTTCCCCTCGCGGTTTCCCCAGGCCGGCCATAACGCCGCCCGGGTTCTGCTCGGGCTTCAAAAGACAGCGCCCCACAAGGCAAAGCCGTTCGCGCTGGCCGTGTTCCGGAACCTGTTCGTGCACGACGGCGACATCCAGCAGGCGGACAATCTCGCGGCGATCGGCAGGACGCTCGATCTCGATGAAGCTGCCTTGCTCGCGTCTATCCAGGACCCCGCGGTCAAGAGCCAACTGGTCGCCAACAACGAGGCCGCGACCCGGCGCCAGGTATTCGGCGCGCCCACCTTCTTCGTCGCCAGCGAGCAGTTCTGGGGTCATGACCGGATGGCGCACCTGGAGCGCCGACTTGCCGAGCTCGCGGCCGCGCAGACCGGCCGATGAGCCGGTCAGCCCCGCAAGCCGTCGTCTTCGATTGCGACGGAGTCCTGGTCGACAGCGAGCCGATCACCAACGCGGTTCTCTGCGCGATGCTCAATGAACAGGGGCTCGATTTCGACCTGGAACGCACCATCCGGACTTTCATGGGAAAGTCCGTCAAGGACGAGATGGTCGCCATCGAGGGCATGATCGGCCGGCCGCTCGCTTCGGACTGGCACCCGCAGTTCGTGCTCAGGCGCGACGCGGCGCTTGCTGTGCAGATTCGCGCGGTGCCCGGCGCGCCGGAGGTGGTAGCCCGGGTGGCCGCCCTCGGCATTCGCTATGCGGTCGCCTCCGGCGCCGACTGCGCCAAGATGCGCCTGACCCTCGGCACCTGCGGCCTGTTGCCTTACTTCGAAGGACGGATGTTCGGCGCGGACATGGTCGCGCGCGCCAAGCCGGCGCCGGACGTCTACGAGCTGGCGCTGCGCACGCTGGGAGTGGTACCGTCGCAAGCCGTCGTCATCGAAGACACGCCGACCGGCACCCGCGCCGGGGTTGCGGCCGGCGCCACCGTGTACGGGTTGACGACGCTGAACACGGCCGCGACGCTCATGAAGGCAGGCGCCAGCCTCACCTTCGAGCGGATGGAGCAGTTGCCGGAGTTGCTGCGCCTGGGATGAGCCGCCCGGGATGAGCCGCCTGAGGTGAGCCGCCGGCATTACTCGACCGGCTTTCCCCTCATGCTCTTGATCCGGCCCCGCTGGGTTTTCGCATCGACCCGACGCAACTGGGAGGCCCGGGTCGGCTTTGTCGGACGCCGCGGCTTCGGCGTGGCGGCGACACTGTCGACCAGGGCCTGCAGGCGGTCGAATGCCGCGATCCG
>JBBRJB010000575.1:0-2286 GCA_038220085.1 Burkholderiales bacterium | reverse complement strand
CCGGGCCGGCATACCGGCGCAGATCGGCAACTGGATCGTCGCGAACTTCCACAGCGGCTGGACTTTCCTGCTCGGGGTCAACGTCTTCCTGTTCCTGATCGGCATGTTCATCGAGACCGGCGCGGCAATCGTCATCCTCGCTCCGATCCTCGCGCCGGTGGCGATGCATTTCGGGATTGACCTGGTGCATTTCGGCATCGTGATGGTCGTCAATCTCGCGCTCGGCATGATCACGCCGCCGTTCGGTGTCAACCTCTTCGCCGCCTGTTCGGTCGCGAAGATCAGCTACGACCGGATCATCCCGGCGATCCTGCCGTTGGTGGCGGTCGTCGTCGCCTGCCTGGCGATCATCACCGCCTGGCCGGACCTGTCGCTGTTCCTGCGGGATCTCGCCTACCGATGAGCACCCGGGATCCATTCGAGCAGATCGGCCGCGGTGCCGAACGGCCAGAGGTACCGAATCCCGCCCCTGCCCGCTTCAGCGACACCGAATGGCGGCTCCGGGTCGAGCTCGCCGCCGCCTACCGGCTGATCGCGATGATGGGGATGGACGACGCGATCTTCACCCATCTGTCGCTGCGCGTGCCCGGTGACCCGTCGACCTTCCTGATCAACCCCTACGGCATGCTGTTCGACGAAGTGACAGCCTCGTCGCTGGTGCGCGTCGACGCGGACGGCCGGAAGGTCGATACGCCGGGTTTCGAATCGGCCTGGCCGGTCAACCCGGCCGGATTCAACATCCACAGCGCGATCCACCTCGGCAGGGCCGACACGCACTGCATCTTCCATACGCACACGCTGGCGGGCATGTCCGTTGCCGCGGATCCGCTGGGCCTGCGGCCGCTGAACCAGATCTCCCTGCACTTCCACCGCCGCATCGGCCGCTATTCGTATGACACGATCCACTTCCCGGAAGCAGAGAAGCGCCGGATGGTCGCCGCGCTCGGCTCGCACAAGGCGCTGATCATGGAGAACCACGGGCTACTCACCTGTGGCGAGACCGTCGCTGAGGCGTTCTACCTGATGTTCTATCTCGAGCGGGCTTGCCAGCTCCAGGTGAAGGTGCTCGCGACCCCGGGCCCGCATCTCGAGCCTGCCGCGGCAGTCTGCGAGGAAGTCGCGACGCTGTTCGACAACCGGCCCCGTCAGAAGCAGGATTTCTGGATCCCGTTCTTCCGCCGCGCGCTGCGGGTCGCGCCCGAACTGGCGACCTGATCCCGCGGCCCGACGTGCCTGCCAGCGCCTTGCCGGGGGTATGATTGCGGCGCGCGGCCGGGCTCAGAGCGACGGGTGTCGCAGGTGCCAGTCGGTGGCCTGCTGGAAAGCCTGCCCGAGCCGCACCAGGGTCGCTTCGTCGAAGGCTTTGCCGTAAAGCTGCAGGCCGATCGGCAGACCGGCGTCATCGAAGCCGGCCGGGAACGCCAGCCCGCATGAGCCGAGAAAATTCCCAGGGCGGGTGAACGCCGCGAGCGGGGTCTGGTCTTCATCGACCTCGTCGAGCGCACAAGCGGTGATCGGAGAACCCGGCATCAGGAGGGCATCCACATCGATCATCCATGCCGCCCAGTCCTGCCTGGCCTGCCGATGCGCCTGCATTGCGTCGATATAGTCGGCGGCGCCGACCGCCTCACCGCTCAGCACGCGTTTGCGGACCCACGGCGATATCTCCAGGCTCATGTCCTTGATGTAGTCGCGATGGATGGCGAATGCTTCGGCAGCGATGATCTGCCCGTTCAGCAGCATCATCCGGTGAAAATCGAAGGGGAACGGCCGCTGCGCCACCGTGGCGCCCAACGCGGTGAAAACGCTCGCGGCCTCCTCCAAGGCCTGGGCGATGCCGGGCGCGATCGCGATCGGATACGAGGCGGGCGGGATGAGTGCGATCACCACGCCGGCAAGCGAGCCTTCCCGGCGTGCCTGCAGATCGATGGCGGTGCGTGGCGCATGGTGAGTGCGCGCATCGTCGGCGTCGTAGCCGGCCATGACGGTGGTCAGCAGCGCGGCATCCCACGCGGAGCGGGTCATCGGACCGAGCGAATCCAGGGTCTGCGACAGATCGGCACAGCCTTGCAAGCTGATCAGCCCGGCGGTGGTCTTGAGCGCGGTGATGCCATTGAGGGCCGCGGGTATGCGCACCGACCCGCCGGTATCCGACCCGATGGCCGCTGCCGCAAGCCCGGCGGCCACCGCGACCGCCGAACCGCTGGACGATCCGCCGGGGATCCGGTGGGTCGTCATGTCCCACGGATTGCGGGGCGTGCCCAGCGTCGGGTTGGTACCCCAGCC
>JBBRJB010000574.1:0-2288 GCA_038220085.1 Burkholderiales bacterium | reverse complement strand
GGCGGCCTTGCTCGGCGCGCTGCCGCTGATGCTCGGCACCGGCGTGGGCTCGGAACTGCGCCAGCCGCTGGGCCTGACGATGGTCGGCGGCCTGATCGTCAGCCAGGTGCTGACCCTGTTCACCACGCCGGTCATCTATCTATTCTTTGACCGCGCGGCGGGCCGCCTGCGGCGGGAATCCGCGGCGCTCGCTCCCGATCCGGCGGAGTCGGCTTGAACTTCTGCGCCTTCTTCATCGCCCGGCCGGTGGCGACCATTCTGCTCGCTGTCGGCATGGTGCTGGCGGGCGCGGTCGCCTACACCCGCCTGCCGGTGGCGCCCGTGCCGCAAGTGGAGTTCCCGGTAATATCGGTCAGCGCCAGTCTGCCGGGCGCAAGTCCAGAGACCATGGCCGCTACGGTCGCGATGCCGCTCGAGCGGGCACTTGGCAGCATCGCCGGCATCAACGAGATCACGTCGCGTTCCTCGCTCGGATCGACCCGCGTCGTGCTGCAGTTCGACCTCAGCCGCAGCATCGACGCCGCGGCGATCGAGGTCCAGGCGGCCATCAACGCGGCTCGCAGCCAGTTGCCCACCAGCCTGCCGGACAACCCGACCTATCGCAAAGTCAACCCCGCCGATACCCCGATCATGGTGATCGCGCTGACCTCGGCCAGTGCGCGCCAGAGCGAGATGTTCGACGTCGCTTCCACCGTGCTCGCGCAGAAACTGGCCCAGGTCCCGGGCGTCGGCCAGGTCACCGTGGGCGGCAGCTCGCTGCCTGCAGTGCGGGTCCAGGTCGATCCGACCGCCCTCAACCAGCGCGGGCTGGGTCTGGACCAGGTGCGTGCCGCCCTGTCGGCGACGAATTCGAACCGTCCCAAGGGCGCGGTGGAGGACGGCGACCGCCAATGGTGGATCTATGCCAATGACCAGGCCCGCCGTGCCGCAGACTACCTTCCGCTGATCCTGTCGCATCGCAACGGCTCGAGCGTGCGACTGCAGGACGTCGCCCGGGTGACCGATTCGGTCCAGGACCTGAAGAATTCCGGTTCAGCCGACGGCGTCCCGGCGGTGCTGCTGCTGGTCTACCGCGAGCCCAATGCCAATATTATCGAGACCTCGGACGCGATTGAGGCGCTGCTGCCGGTGCTGCGTGAAACGGTTCCGCCTGCGATGAACCTGAAAGTATCACTGGAGCGCAGCTCCACAGTGCGCGCAGCGATCCGGGAGGTCCAGAAGACGCTGCTGATCGCCGTGGTGCTGGTGGTGATGGTGGTATTGGTCTTCCTGCGCAGCTGGCGGGCCACGATGATACCGGCGGCGGCCGTGCCGGTGTCGCTCATCACCACCTTCGGCTTCATGTACCTGGCCGGATTCAGTGTCAACAATCTGTCGCTGATGGCCTTGATCGTGGCTGCTGGCTTCGTCGTCGACGATGCCATCGTGGTGCTCGAAAACACCGCCCGGCATGTCGAGCACGGCCTGCCGCCGGCTGCCGCCGCCTTGCTGGGCGCCCGCGAGGTGGGCGCCACGGTCGTCTCGATGAGCTTGTCGCTGGTGGCGGTGTTTATACCGATCCTGCTGATGGGGGACCTGGTCGGCCGGTTGTTCCGGGAGTTCGCGCTGACCCTGTCAGTCGCGGTGCTGATCTCGATGGTGGTCTCCCTGACGCTGACGCCGATGATGTGCGCCCGGCTGCTGCATGGCGTCGCGCGAACGCCGGCCCGCCTCCGGCAATCCTGGGTCGATCGCGCCGGGCGCGCCGTGCTCGCCGGCTATTCCCGCAGCCTGTCCTGGGCGCTGAGGCATTCGTTGCTGACACTCCTGATGCTCGTGGCCACGGTCGGCCTCAATATCCATCTTTTCGGCAGCATTCCCAAGGGCTTCTTCCCTGAGCAGGATACCGGCAAGCTGTATGGATGGATGCGCGGCGACCAGAGCAGTTCGTTCCAACTCACGCGCCAGAAGATGGACTTTTTCGTGAACGGCGTCCGCAAGGATCCGGCGGTGGCCAGCGTCACTGCAACCACCGGCGGCGGTTCCCGCGCGAGCGGAACGATGTACGTACAGTTGAAACCTCTGGCGCAGCGCAAGGAATCTGCCAGGGTGGTGGTGAACCGCCTGCGCGAGCAATTCCGGGTGCCGGGCGCCCGACTCTACCTCGTGCCGATCCAGGATGTGCGTTCCGGTGGCCGGCAGAGCAGCGGCAGCTACCAGTACACCTTGCGCAGCGACGACATCGACCTGCTGCGGCTGTGGACGCAGCGCCTCGAGACGGCATTGCAGCAGGTGCCCGCACTGACCGA
>JBBRJB010000573.1:0-2289 GCA_038220085.1 Burkholderiales bacterium | reverse complement strand
GCCGGTGCCTCACGCGACAATGGCCCCGGCACGGATTTTCACGCGGTTGCAAATGGCAGGGTGTCGATCAGTCCGCTGCATATCGATCTGACGGCTACCACTGACCTTGAGGCGACCCGGCAATGGCTCAGCCGATAAAGCGAGGCGACACTGACGGCCTGGTGTCGGAGCGGGCCCGCCTGGGGATGGTGGAGATGTTGAGGGGGCAGGGCGTGCGTTCGCCATCGGTGCTGCGCGCGATGTCGACGGTGCCGCGGCATATCTTCGTCGAGCACGGCCTGGCCAGCCGCGCCTATGAAGACGTGGCGCTGCCGATCGGGCACGGCCAGACGATCTCCAAGCCTTCCACGGTTGCGCGGATGATCCAGTTGATGGTCGATCGGGTGCCGGAAGACAAGCTCAAGACATTGAAGGTGCTGGAGATCGGCACCGGTTGCGGCTACCAGGCCGCGGTGCTTTCGCATGTCTTTGCCGACGTTGTTTCGATCGAAAGGGTACGCTGGCTGCATGAACTGGCAAAGACCCACATCCGCCCGTATCGCCTTCCCAACCTGCGTCTGGTGTTCGGGGACGGCTCGGTTGGCGTTGCGGCGGCAGCGCCTTATGATGCGATGATCAGCGCGGCAGCGGCCGACAGTCTGTCCCGGGACTGGCTGGAGCAACTGCGGGTCGGCGGGCGCCTGGTGGCGCCGGTCAAGTCGGCCACCAGCGATGCTCAGTCGTTGCATGTGGTGGACCGGGTGGCGGAGGACGACTGGTCCCTCACCGTGCTCGATTCGGTGCGCTTCGTCCCCTTGCGCTCTGGAACCGCCCGCTGATCAAAGGTATTGGAGAACAGCAGATGTCAGTCAAGGAAATTTACCCGGCCGGCCGGCTTTCGGCGGCATTGATGCTGTCGCTGGCGCTCGCCGCCTGCGGCAGCACGAAACCGGCGCCGGTCGTCAATCGCACCAACCTGCCGCCGGCGCCGCAGGCGCAGCCCCCATTCACGATGATTCCCGGCCAGACCGGGATCGGGCAGCCATTGCCGCCCGCGGTCCCGCCGACAGCCGTGCCTGGCTCAGTCACGATCCGGCCCGGAGAGGGCCAGGTAACCGGCGTCGAAGCGTCGCCGGTGCGCAGCGGCAGCATCGAGTCCGCCACGATCCAGATAACGCCGTCTGCCGGCGCGCCCGGCGATCCCAACCTCAAGACCGGCCCCAAGGGATTCAAGCGCCCCTATGGTGACATGGCGGCGGTCGATCCCGCCGCCATGCAACGGGGCAGCACGACAGGCGCAGACACCTCTGCACCGGTGGTGATCACGACGACCATCCCGCCGGCGGTGGCGACCGCCCCGCCCGCCATGCCCGCCGTGCCTGCTCCGCCCCCTGAAAAGCCCGCCCCGGCCGCCGCCGGCGGTACCGGCTTGCTCGACGGCGTCGCCTTTGCCTGGCCGGCGTCGGGTACGGTGCTGCAGAATTTCGATGAGACCAGCAGCAAGGGCCTGTCGCTGGGCGGCAAGACCGGCGATGCGGTGCGCGCCGCGGCGGATGGGCGCGTGATCTTCAGCGGCGCCGGCCCGCGCGGCTACGGCAACCTGATCATCGTCAAGCACAGCAACGAACTTCTGTCGGTCTACGCCCATAACCGCAGCCTGGCCGTGAAGGAAGGAGAGACCGTCAAGCGCGGACAGAAGATCGCGGAACTCGGCAACTCCGGGACCGACAAGCCGAAGCTTCATTTCGAGATCCGTCAGCAGGGCAAGCCGATCGACCCGATCGCGGTACTGCCCAGGCGATGACGCCTTCGCTGGTCTTCGACATCGAGACGATTCCCGATGTGGCGGGCCTGCGGGCCGCGTGGGACCTGGCGGACCTGCCGAGCGACGAAGCGGTTGCCGAGGCTGCCTTCGAGCGCCGGCGCCTCAAAGTCGGCCATGATTTCCTGCCGCACCACCTGCACCGGGTCGTCGCCATCAGTTGCGTGTTCCGGGACGCCGACGGGGTCCGGGTTCGCAGTCTGGGGGCACCCGAGGACGAGGAAGCCAAACTCATCCAGGATTTCTTCCGCACGGTAGATCGCTACAAGCCGCAGATCGTTTCCTGGAATGGCGGCGGCTTCGACCTGCCGGTGCTGAACTACCGGGCGATGATCCATGGCGTACGCTGTCCGCGCTATTGGGAGACCGGCGATAGCGACCGGGAATTCAGGTACAACAACTATCTCAACCGCTATCACGGTCGTCATCTCGACCTGATGGACCTGCTGGCGATGTTCACGGGGCGGGCCAACGCACCCCTGGATGAG
>JBBRJB010000572.1:0-2291 GCA_038220085.1 Burkholderiales bacterium | reverse complement strand
CGGCCGGATCACTTCCAGCAGGATCTCGTCGAGTTCGGTCATGCCGTGGCGCGGATCGATCAGCAGCACCACGCCCTTCAAGTTGTCGCGCGAAACCAGGTAATTGGCCATCACCTGTTGCCAGCGCAGCTTGTCGTGCTTGGGGACCGCCGCATAGCCGTAGCCAGGCAGGTCGGCCAGCACCGCGTCCGTCACCCCCTGCTTGCCCAGGGTGAACAGGTTGATGCTCTGGGTCCGGCCGGGCGTCTTGGAGGCGAACGCCAGGCGCTTTTGCTGGGTGAGCGTGTTGATGCAGGTCGATTTGCCCGCGTTGGAACGGCCGACGAACGCGATTTCGGGGTATTCGTGCGGAGGCAGGAATTCCAGCGTCGGCGCGGTCGTCAGGAATTTGGCCGTGTGCATCCAGCCCAGGGCGACGACGCCGGGATCCTTGGGGGCGAGGGGGCCGGCGGTGGCCGGCGGGGCGGGGGTGCCCTTGGGCTGAGTCATTGGGGAGCTTCGGTTTCGGGAGGAGCCCCGGGGAGGGCATTGTAGAATCATGAGGTTTTGCGCCAACAAATCCGAACTCAGATATGAAGTTTCTCGCCTCCCTGCTGATGGCTGCCTCGCTGGCAAGCCCCTGCCTGTCCGTCTTCGCAGCCGACGAAAAACCTGCCGCGCCCGCCGGCCAAGCGGCCTCCGCAGCGGCCCCCGCGGTGGTCGCAGTGGTCGCGGTGGTGGTCAAGCCGGACCTCGTCGCCGGTGAGGCCAGGTACACCGCGGTGTGCGCCTCCTGCCATGGCGTGGATGGCAACTCAGGAACGCCGGCCAATCCCAAACTGTCCCAGCAGCATCCGGCCTACCTGGTCAAGCAGTTGCAGGAATTCAAGGCGGGCAAGCGCGTCAACGCGATCATGCAGGCGATGGCCGCGCCACTGAGCGAAGCCGAAATGACGAACATTTCCGCCTGGCTTTCGGTGCAAAAGGCCAAGCCCGGCTTTGCGAAGGACAAGGACCTGGTCGTTCTCGGTGAGCGGATCTACCGCGGCGGCATCAGCGAACGCCAGGTCGCCGCCTGCGCTGGCTGCCACAGCCCCAACGGCGCCGGCATCCCGGCCCAGTATCCGCGCCTGTCGGGACAGCATGCCGACTACACGAAGGACCAGTTGACCGCTTTTCGCGAAGGTGCGCGCAAGAACAGCATTCCGATGGCACAGATCGCGGCCAGGCTCAATGACCGTGAGATCCGTGCGGTATCCGATTACATCGCCGGCCTGCGGTAGCCAGCCGCGGCGGGAACCAAGCCCGCCGAACTCGACACTGATGAAGGCGGAATCTGCGGATACCTGCCTTTTTTCCTTTCCTCCTTCTCCTCAATGACCCTCTCCACCCAAGGCCTGCGCGTTCGCACTGCCTCGCCGATCCTGCGCGGGGCGGTGGAGCTGCTGTCGTCGATGCGGTTCTCGATCTCGCTGCTGACGGTGATCTGCATCGCCTCGGTGATCGGGACCGTGCTCAAGCAGCACGAGCCGGTGGTCAACTACGTCAACCAGTTCGGCCCGTTCTGGGCCTCGGTCTTCATCGCCGCCAAACTCAACGCGGTCTACAGCGCCTGGTGGTTCCTGCTGATCCTGGCGTTCCTGGTCACCAGCACCTCGCTGTGCATCGCGCGCAATACGCCCAAGATCCTCACCGACCTGAAGGTGTTCAAGGAGAACATGCGCGAGCAGAGCCTGCAGGCGTTTCACCACCGGGCCAGCGCCGCCCTTGGCGACGCGCCGGAGGCGGCGGCCCAGCGGATCGGCAAGACCCTGGCCAGCGGCGGCTGGAAGGTCCGGTTGCAGCAGCGCGAAGGCGGCTGGATGGTGGCCGCCAAGATCGGCGCGGCCAACAAGCTGGGTTACATCGCGACGCACAGTGCCATCGTGCTGGTGTGCGTGGGCGGGCTGATGGACGGCGACCTGATCGTGCGGGCGCAGATGCTGTTGGGCGGCAAGACCCCTTACACCGGCGGCGGCATGATCGCCGATGTCAAGCCGGAGCACCGGTTGGCGGCATCGAACCCGACTTTCCGCGGCAACCTGCTGGTGGCCGAAGGCACCCGGTCGGGCACCGCCATCCTGAACCAGTCCGACGGCATCCTGCTGCAGGATCTGCCGTTTTCGATCGAACTGAAGAAGTTCATCGTCGAGTACTACTCCACCGGCATGCCCAAGCTGTTTGCCAGCGACATCGTGATTCACGACCGCGAAACCGGCGAACAGATCCCGGCACGGGTCGAGGTGAATCACCCGGCGCGGCACCGCGGCATC
>JBBRJB010000571.1:0-2295 GCA_038220085.1 Burkholderiales bacterium | reverse complement strand
GGTCCGCAGACGATGGTCGGGGAAATTGGCAAGGATGCACCGGCGCCGGGCTGATGCCGGCAAGGCGGGGGAGGATTCGCAGTGCCTGGGAGGGTCGTGATCGTAGGTGGGGGGGCCGGCGGCCTGGAGCTGGCCTGCAAGCTCGGGCGTAAGCTGTGGACTGAGCGGGTGACGCTGGTGGATCGGCGTCTCTTTCACATCTGGAAGCCGTCGCTGCACGAAGTCGCCGCCGGCACGCTGGACATGCATCAGGAGGGCCTGTCCTACCTGATGCTCGCCCACGACAACCGCTTCGAGTTCGTGTTCGGCGCCATGCAGGGGCTCGACATCGCCGCGAAGACGGTCACGATCTCGGAGGTACCGGGTGATGACGGCGACATCGTCATTCCCGAGCGGCGTATTCCGTTTGAGTCGCTGGTCATCGCAGTGGGAAGCACCGCCAACTACTTCGGCATTCCGGGGGCAGCGGAACACGCGCTGGCGCTCAACGGACCGGAGGATGCTGAGCGGTTCCGGCTCAAGATGCTGAAGACGATGGCCCTGGCGGATCTGAGGAAGGGCGATGATCCGGCTGCAGGGCTCGATATCGTCATCATCGGCGGGGGCGCAACCGGCGTGGAACTGGCCGCCGAACTACGTGAAGCCAGCCGGGTGCATGGCAATTACGGGTTCCGGCGCCTCGATCCGGATGTCGATGTCCGGCTCACGCTCCTGGAAGGGGCGTCGCGGATCCTGGAACCCCTGCAGGAGAAGGTGTCGAGCGCGGCCAGCGACCTGCTCGCCAAGCGCCATGTCCGGGTCGTGACCGGCTGCCGGGTGGCCCGCATCGATGCGCAGGGCGTGGAGGATTCCACCGGCACGCGCTATCCGGCCGACCTGTGCGTCTGGGCTGCCGGAATCAAGGCGCCGGACTTTCTCGCGACCCTGGGATTGCCGGTAGTCCGGGGCGGGCAGCTGGAAGTGGATTCACAGCTGCGGGTCAAGGGCCACGCCGACATCTTTGCTTTCGGCGATTGTGCCGCCTGCATCGGCCCGGACGGAAAGCTGGTCCCGCCGCGCGCCCAGAGCGCTCACCAGCAGGCGGACTATCTGCTCGACGCCCTCATCCGGCGTGTCCAGGGCCGGCCGCCACGCCCGGATCCCTATGTCTACAAGGACTACGGGTCTCTGGTGTCGCTCGGATCCCGCAGCTCGGTCGGCAGCCTGATGGGCTCGTTGTTCAAGGCGACCTGGTTCGTGGAAGGCTTGTTCGCCAGGGCGATGTACGCCAGTCTGCACCTGATGCACCATCGTGCCGTCCTGGGCATCGTGCGCACCGGGGTGCTGGCAGTGGCCCGTTTCCTGGTCAAGCGGGCGACGCCGGTGGTCAAGCTGCACTAGCCTAGCCCTGGACGCCGCCGCCCTGATGGCCGGATTGGAGCAGCATGCCCCGCAGTCTCGCCGGTTTCATGCCGCGCGCCGAGTGGCGCCGGCTGATGGCGCAACGCATGGGCGTGGATTGAGGTCCGTCCCCGGCTGAGCCTCGCGCCGGTCAGATCGCGTTGCCGGCGCGCAGTTCTGCGATGGCCGGCCGGGTGTAGCCCAGGTCCACCAGGATCGCTTCAGTGTCCGCGCCCAGCGCAGGCACCGCATCCATCCGCACATTCTCCGCCTGCGTCGCACCGGGGGGCAGCAGTGCGGAAACCGGCCCGGCCGGCGTCGGCACCGAGACCCAACGCTCGCGCGCCGCCAGCTGCGCATGCGACCAGACACCGCGCATGTCGTTGATGCTGGCGTTGGCGATCCCTGCCGCGTCTAGCCGTTCTATTACCTGGGCGGCGCTGAGCTTGCCGAATGCGTCGGTGATGATTTCGCGCAGGGCGTCCCGTGAGGCGCTGCGGCGCGAGTTGGTGGAGAAGCGGGGGTCGGCGGCGAGTGCCGGTTGGCCGATCACCTGGCTGCAGAAGATGAGCCATTCACGCTCGTTCTGCAAGCCCAGCATCACCGCCTTGCGGTCGCCCGTGTCGAATGGCCCGTACGGGTAGATCGTGGCGTGGGCGGCTCCGGCGCGGGGCGGCGGCATGGCGTCGCCGTAGGCGTAGTACATCGGAAAGCCCATCCACTCGACCATGCTCTCGAGCATCGACACATCGATCCTGCAGCCGAGGCCGGTCTTGCCGCGGCGAATCAGCGCCGCGAGGATATTGCTGTAGGCATACATGCCGGCGGCGATGTCGGCAATCGAGCAGCCCGCCTTGGCCGGTTCGTCTGGAGTGCCGGTGATCGAGAGGAAACCCGACTCGCTCTGAATCAGGA
>JBBRJB010000570.1:0-2300 GCA_038220085.1 Burkholderiales bacterium | reverse complement strand
ATCTGGTACCACTGCGGCTGTCCCATCTGTTTCGACAACTGCTCGACGCCCGCGCGCATGTGCCGCGCCCGCGGATCCTCGGCGCGGTAGACGCGGTGGCCGAAACCCATGATCGCTTCCTTGTTGGCGCGCTTGCGCTTGACGTAGTCGGCGGCACCCGCCGGGTCGCCGATCTCCTGCGCCATCCGCATGACGTTTTCGGCCGCTCCGCCGTGTGCCGGTCCCGACAGCGCTGCGATCGCGGAGGTCATGGCGGCATGCAGATTGGCATCCGTCCCGGCGACGACTCTGGCGGTGAACGCAGAGGCATTGGAGCCGTGCTCCGCATGCAGGATCATGTCCACGTCCATCAGCCGCGCCGCTTCGGGACTCGGGTCGCGCCCCTGGAGCATGTAAAGGAAATTCGCCGCATGCGCCAACTGCGGATTCGGCGCCACCGGCTCGCGGCCATTGCGGATATGGTGGTGTGCGGAAACGATCATCGGCACCTGCGCAGTCAGCCGGATGCCCTTGCGCATCGTCGCCTCGGGCGAGTTGTCGGCAACCTCGGGATCAAACGCAGCGAGGGCGGAAACCGCGGTGCGCAAAACGTCCATCGGGTGCGATTTCTTCACGCTGCGCATGATCTCGTGGATCGGAGCGGGCAGGTTGCGGGCCGCCTTGAGTTCCGCTTCGAAAGCCTGGCGTTGGGCCTCGGTCGGCAGTTCACCCTTGAGCAGGAGATAGCAGGTCTCCTCGAAGGTCGAGTACTCGGCCAGGTCGTGAATCGAATAGCCACGGTAGCGCAGGTCGCCGGCCCTGCCGTCGATGTAGCAGACCTTCGAGCGATCAAAGTAGACGCCCTTCAAGCCGCGATGGATATCGATCTTCCCGGTCTCGTCGCTCATGCCATGGTTCCTATTGCAGATTTACAGATGCAGGGCAGTGCCCGCGACCTCTCCGACCAAGGCGCAGGCCTGCTTCTTCCTGGAGGGCGCCGACATCGCACCCGCCGTTAGTTTGCCTCAATTACACCTCACTCCCCGCGTGCCTCGCGCCGGCCGGCGACTTGCTGCGGGCCTCGCCGGCCTGCTGATCGCGGGTTGCGCCAGCACGGATCCTGGCAAAGACACAGACACCGCGGGCAGCGAAGCCGGGTCGAGATCGGCAAAACTGCCCACCGCCCGCAAGAGCAACTATGCCTTCAAGATCGAGGCGCCGAAGTCTTTCGTCGATGAGATTCAGCGGCAGACCCTGGTCGGCCGCTGGCAGCGACGCGACGACTATGACCCGATCCAGTTCGACGGCCTGGTCGCCAGACTGCGCGAAGAAGTCCAGGCGATCCTGCAAGCCCAGGGCTACTTCCGCGCCAGGACGACGGTCGATTCATCACCCGGACAGGTCACCGTCAAGGTCGAGCCCGGCCCTCAGGCCACTGTCAGCCAGACGTCCCTGCGGATCACCGGCCCGGCAGCGGACAATCCCAAGCTGATGGCACAGTTCGAGTCCATTCCGGACCTGAAGCAGGGCAAGCCCTTCATTTCCTCGGCCTGGCAGGGCGGCAAGCGTTCTGTCGTCGATGCCCTGAACCGCCAGGGCTACCTGCGCGCGGAGGTCGTCTCGAGCGAAGCGCGGGTCGACGTCGCCGGCAGTACCGTTTCGCTCGATCTGGCCGTGGAATCGGGGCCGCGGATCGCCTTCGGCAATCTGGAGATCACCGGCCTGCAACGCTACGACCGCGGGATCATCGAGGATATCCGGCCGTTCTCACCCGGCGAACCCTATACCGATGCGAAACTCCAGGAGTTCCAGGCGCGCCTGCGCACTGCGGGATACTTTTCCAGCATCAGTGCCTTGCCTGATCTGCTCGCGCTGCAGGAAGACGAGAAGGCGCAGCGGGTCACGATCCAGGTGATCGTCGCGGAACTGGCGCGGCGCCGGGCGGTCTTCGGCGTCGGTTACAGCACCGACGAAGGGCCACGCGGCCAGGTGGGCTTCGAGCACCGGGATCTCTTCAGCCGCGAACTGCAGCTCGAATCGGCCCTGATCCTGTCGGCCAAGCGCCAGCGCGCGTTCGCGAATTTCCGGACACCCTATGACGACGACAACCGGTTCTACGGCTTCGGCCAGCGCCTTGAGCGCGAGGACATCGAGGGCCTGACCACCTTGCGCAGCAACACCTATGCCGGCATCGGCAGGCGCTACGGCGACATCGAGTCCTTCACCTCGTTGCAGTACCAGATCGAGAGCGAGCGGATCGCTGCCACAGTGGGCACACCGGAAGAGCGCAATTCACAGCGCGCACTGGTGCTCGGCCAGGC
>JBBRJB010000569.1:0-2319 GCA_038220085.1 Burkholderiales bacterium | reverse complement strand
GGCGATCTGCGCCTCGTGCGCGGCGCGCGCCTGCTCCGTGATCGCGCGCCGCGCGCCGCCGTCAAAGAGGGATTGCAGCAGATTCAGCGCCGGCGACCAGAACCAGGCGGGCGCGCTGAGCAGATTCGCCAACGAGGACTCGCGCAGTCCCGCCGACGCCGTCAGGTTGAACACCGGATAGAAGGCGGCCTGGGCAACGCCGATCCGGGCACTGGATGCCGCTACCGCCCGCTCCGCCGCCGCGACATCGGGCCGGCGTTCGAGCAGTTCGGAGGGCAGTATCACAGGCAGCACCGGTACCTGGGGAATTCCGGGATAGTCGGCGACCGGGTCGAGCTGGAAGTTCGACGGCATGCGCCCGACCAGCACCGCAATCGCGGACTCGAGCATCGCGCGCTGCCGGCCGATGTCGATCAGCTGGACCTGGGTGCTTTTCCACTGCACTTCCGCCTGGACCACATCCACCCGCGGCACGACGCCGGCCTGGTAGCGATTGCGGGTCAGCTGCAAGCTGCGCTCGTACGCTGCCACCGTGTCCGTCAGCAACTGGCGCTGGGCATCCAGTATCCGCAGGTCGAAGTAGCTGCTCGCAAGCTGGGCGATGACCGACAGCCGCAGGTTCTCCAGATCGGCCGCCGCCGACTGGACCTGTGCTTCACCGGCCTCGATCGTGCGCCGGATGCGGCCCCACAGATCGATCTCCCAGCTGGCATCGATACCGGCGCGGTAACTCTCCCTGGCGACGCTGTCGCCGGTGCCGTCAGCGGCCGTCTCTGACACCGAGCCGGCGCTGCGAGAAGCGGACAGTCCACCGGAGACGACCGGATAGCGCGCCGCCCGGGACTGGCCCAGCTGCGCCCGGGCCTGGCGCAAGGCGGCATCGCCGGCCTGGACGGTGTTGTTCGCCTTCAGGGCCTGGACTGCCAGCGCATCGAGGGTGGAGTCGCCGAAGAGCGTCCACCAGGAGCCCCGCGGCAGGCGGTCGCCGGCCTGCGACTCCTTCCACCCTGGCGGTGGCTGCTGGCGGAACTCCGCCGGAGTCGCGATGGCCGGGCGCCGGTAGTCGGGGCCGCTGGCGCAGGCCGCCAGCCCGAGGCACACCGCAACCAGTACCGACGGCACGAGTGGGTCGCGTCGCATCAGTTCCGGATCGCACTGCCGTCGGCTGCCGCAGCGCGGCGCTGCAGCCTGCGCTGCCGGCGGCCCGCATGCCACAGCCGCAGCCGATCGAGATAGAGATACACCACCGGCGTGGTGTACAGGGTGAGCACCTGGCTGACCAGGAGGCCGCCGACGATCGCGATGCCCAGGGGATTGCGCAATTCCGCGCCGTCGCCGGCACCGAGCATCAGCGGCACGGCGCCGAGCATCGCCGCCATCGTGGTCATCAGGATCGGCCGCAGCCGCAACATCGCCGCCTGGTGGATGGCCTCGCGTGGCGACAGGCCTTGCTGGCGCTCGGCCGCAAGCGCGAAATCCACCATCATGATGGCGTTCTTCTTCACGATGCCGATGAGAAGGAACAGCGCGATCAGCGCGATCAGGCTGAACTCGGACCCTGACAGCCGCAATGCCAGCAGCGCCCCGACGCCGGCAGACGGCAGGGTCGAGAGAATGGTCAGCGGATGGATATAGCTTTCATAGAGCACGCCGAGCACGATGTAGACGGCGACGATCGCGGCGAGTATCAGCAGCGGCTGGTTGGACAGGGCGCTCTGGAAATTGCGGGCGGTACCCTCGAAGCTGCCGAAGATGGAGGCCGGCACCCCGATGCGCGCGGCCGTCTCGTTGATCGCCACGGTTGCGTCCGACAGCGACACGCCGTCGCGAAGGCCGAACGAGATCGTGGCGGCGGCGAACTGGCCCTGGTGGCTCACCGAGATCGGCGTGTTGGTGTACTCGTAGCGGGCAAAGGTCGACAAGGGCACGCGCACTCCCGCCGGGGTCATCACCTGGACGTCACGTAGCGCCTCGGGTCCCTCGGCATATTGAGGATCGATTTCCATCACCACCCGGTACTGGTTCTGCGCCTCGAAGATGGTGGAGACCACCGACTGCGAGAACGCGTTGCCCAGGGTGGTATCGATCAGGTCCGGGGTGATACCCAGCCGGGAAGCCGTCGGCCGGTCGATCACGACCGCCACCTGCAGGCCCTTGGCCTCCTGGTCGCTGTCGACATCGGTCAGTGCGGGCACCTGCTGCAATGCCGTCTCGAGGCGCTGCGTCCACAGCCGCAGCAGGTCGATGTCGTCGCTGCGCAAGGTGTACTGGTAGCTGCCGCTGCTCTGCCGGCCACCGGAACGCACATCCTGGATCGGC
>JBBRJB010000568.1:0-2324 GCA_038220085.1 Burkholderiales bacterium | reverse complement strand
TGCACCCGCGCCTGCCGTTCGGCGATTGCCGCACGTTCCAGTGACACCGCCCGGTTGGCGATGGCGCGGAGCTGCTCCTCGGCGCTCCGCAATGACAGCCGGGCGTCCATTTCGGCCTGCCGTGCCTGGGCGGCGCCCAGGGCGAGCAGGTCCCGGTGCTCGGTCGACGGTTCGGTTTCGGCAGGAACGTCCTGGGCAGCCGCGAGCCGCGCGGTGACCTCGTGCAGCCGGTCCTGTTCGGCGGCGAGGTTGGCGGCAGCGGCGTCAGCGAGCTGGGCTAACCGCTCCGTCTCTCCTGCCGCGGAGCGCACCACCGAACCCAGTTGTCCCAGCTTCTCGGCCACTGCCGCCAGCCGTGCATCCGATTCGTGGAGCTGCTCCAGCGCCGTATCGGCAGCCAGTTGGGCGTCCTCGAGCCGCGCTGTCGCGGCGGCAATCTCGAACCGTGCCCGCTCCCTCCGGTTGGCGGCCGCTTCCAGCCGGCCGGTGGTCTCATCAACTGCCGCCTGGATCTCCAGGACCCCGGGCTCGGCGGCTGAGCCGCCCCGGACGGAGGCCACGGTCACGAGATGTCCGTCGCGGGTCACCGCGGTGAGGTGTGGGTGCGCCTCCACCAGGTCAAATGCCCCATCAAGGAGGTCGACGACGACGCTGTGGGCCAGCATGGTCCCAACGACGCCAGCGATCCGGGCGTCGCAGCGCACCAGGTCTGCCGCCGGCACGGCACCCGGGGGAAGTTCCTCAGCGGGGACTCGAGCTCTCGCGCCCGCCTCACCGTAGGACCCCCCCACCGTCGCAGACACGCCGCTGGCATCAGTCCCACCGGCATCAGTCCCCCCGCCATCTGCCCTACCGGCATCGGCACCGCCGGCGACAAGTAGCGCCACCTGCCCGGCGTCGTCGTCGATCACGCGCCGTAACGCGCGGTCGGCTGCCTGCAGGTCCCGGACCGCGACGGCGTCGGCTGCGGGGCCGAGGGCCGCAGCAATGGCCGTCTCGTACCCCTGCCGAACGGTAATCAGTTCAGTGACTGCAGCGAGCACGCCGTCCAGGCCGGTGTCGAGCACCGCCTGGCTCCCGTCGCGGCGTTGCAGTCCGGTCTGGAGGGCTTCCCTGCGTGCCTGCAGCGACTCACGCTCCCGGTCTGCTGCGCGTTCCTGCCGGGTCAGTTCCTCCAGCTCGGCTTGAACTGTCGCCAGGGCGGCGCTGGCCGTCTCATACGTTTCGTCGAGGTTCTCCTCGCCCTGCTCGGCACCGGCCACCTGTACCTCCAGGGCGGCAAACTCCTGCTGGGCTGCGGTGCGTCGCACGTCGACGTCGGCCACCGAGGCCCGAAGCCTGCCCAGCTCCGCTTCCGCCGATTCCACCCGCGACCTGGCCGCTCCCACCTGACCGGTGAGCTTGGCCAGGCCCTCCCTCCGGTCGGCGGCTGCACGCAGTAGCCCGGTGAGGCGTTTATCCTCCAGTGCTGCAGCGTCCTCGGCGTCACCGCGCAGCTCAACGGCCGTCTCGAGGGCTTCCCGCCGGTCAGCAACGTCCCCGCGCAGGGTGGCTTCCTCGGTGCGTACGCGGGCAGCCTGCTGATCCAACTCGTCTGGGGTCCTGCCGCCGGTCCGCGACGCGTCGTCCTCCGCGCCGCTGCCCAGCAGCCGGGTGCGTTCATCGGCGAGGCTACCCAGCGACCTGAACCGTTCACGGGTGCTGGCCAGCTGGTACCAGGTGTCCCTGGCCGTGTTCAGCCGTGGTGTCGCCTCAGCAGCGAGTCGCTCAAGGTCCGCCTGCCGGGAGCGGCCAATGGCCAGGAGCTTCTCGACGTCGGCCCGGCGTTCCTTGAGGGCTGTCTCGTCAGCCACCTCCTGCTCGAACGAGTTGACCAGCTGCACCAGGTCGTCGGCCAGGAGCCGAGCTCGGGCATCCCGGACGTCGAACTGGACCGTCTTGGCGCGACGGGCGACGTCGGCCTGTTTCCCCAGGGGGGTCAGCTGGCGGCGGATTTCACCCGTGAGGTCGGTCAACCGGGTCAGGTTCGCCTGCATTGCATCAAGCTTGCGCACCGTCTTTTCGCGGCGTCGCCGATGCTTCAGGATCCCGGCGGCTTCCTCGATGAAGCCCCGACGGTCCTCAGGGGTGGCGTGCAGCACCTTGTCCAGTTGCCCCTGTCCCACGATCACATGCATTTCCCGGCCCAACCCGGAGTCCGAGAGCAATTCCTGGATGTCAAGGAGCCGGCAGGTGCTGCCGTTGATCGCGTACTCGGAACCGCCGGTCCGGAACAGGGTGCGGGAAATGGTGACTTCGGCGTATTCGATGGGCAAGGCGCCGTC
>JBBRJB010000567.1:0-2329 GCA_038220085.1 Burkholderiales bacterium | reverse complement strand
CGCAGGGGACGCTGCTGGCCGAGGCGGATTACGTGGTCTGCCTCGCCGTCGCCACCGCCGAAACCGAGAACCTGATGGACGCCGCAGCCTTTGCCGCGATGAAACCGACGGCGTACTTCATCAATCCGTCGCGAGGCAACCTGGTGGACGAAGCTGCGCTCACGCAGGCGCTGGACGAAGGCCGGATCGCGGGCTGTGCGATGGATGTCGGCAGGGCACCCGATCAGATGCCCTCGCCTGCCCTGGCCCGCCACCACCGCGTCATCGCCACCCCGCACATCGGCGGCCTCACGCCGCCGGCGATCGAACACCAGGCCATGGAAACCGCCGGGCAGGTACAGCAGATACTCCTCGGCCGGATCCCCGCGGGCGCGGTCAACGCCGCCCAGGCTACCCGGCTGCCGGGCCTGGCCCGCGACTGATCCGCGAGCGGCGAAGAAGCAGGCGGACCAGGAACCCGAAGAAAAGACGCGTGAGCATCCCCGTCAGCAGGATGTTGTCGCGAAGATAATTGAAGTGCGACACCCCGCCCTCCTCGGCCGAGAGGTAACGGACCGGCGCGTCGATGTTGATCGGCATCACTCCGTGCCAGCACAGCCTCACCACCGCCTCGGCGTCGAAATCGAATCGGCGCATCCAGCGCCGGCCGAGCATGATCTGCAGCAGCGGGGCAATCGGATAGACACGAAAACCGAACAGGGAGTCGCCGATGCCCGCATGGAACGTCTCGAGGTCCACCCACCAGTTGCAGAGGCGCCGGCCACGAACCCGCAGCTGGGGCGCATCGGCACCGAACACCGGCTTGCCCAGGATCATCGCCCCGGGTGATGCCGCCGACGCCGCCATGAAGGTGGGGATCAGGCCGGCGGGGTGCTGGCCATCCGCATCCATGGTCAGGACATGGGTGTAACCGGCGTGGGCGGCTTCGATCATGCCCGCGAGAATCGCAGCGCCCTTGCCACGGTTGTCAGGAAACTCGATCACCTTCAACCCGGGTTGGAACATCGGGTCGGACGGATCCAGCAGCAGGTCGAGCGTACGGGCACTGCCGTCGGTGCTGCCGTCGATGACCACCCAGACCGGCTGCCACGCCGCCAGCGCCTGCTGCACCGTCGGCAGCAATTGCGTGCCGCTGTTGAAACTGGGAATCAGCACCAGTCTCGCCTGACTGCTGGCAGCATCCATTTACCCCCCCTGTCCGACCGACTGCGGGTCGCTGTCTGCAAGCGGCGGCTCACGGCGCGAGCCTAGTTGCTCGATGAAGTACTGCTCCACGTCGGCGACCAGAGCGCCGACGTCGTCCTGCGGCTGGAAGCGGCGACCCAGGCGCAAGCGGAAGCGGACGGGCAGCGGCGGCCGGCGAAAGAGCGGCCAGCCCTTGCGCAGGTATGGCGAGTCGGTCTCGATCAGGACCGTCTGTATCGGCGCATCCGCCTTCTTGGCGATCAACGCGAAACCGCCCGACAACGGGTTCACCGGCGACCTGACCGTGCGCGTGGCCTCCGGGAATATCAGCAGCCGGCTGCCGCGCCGCAGATCGTTCACGGCCAGCCGGATCATCCGGTGCGGCGAATCGTTGCGGATGAAATTGGCCAGCCGGGCACCGGCTCCCAAGAACACGTTGTCCCACAGTTCCGCCTTCATGATGCAACCGACATCGTCGAGTTGCGAGATTACCAGCAGCACGTCCATCATGGACGGGTGATTCGGCGCGAGGATCAGCGAACGTTCCTCGCGCAGGGCCAGCAGTTCGGCATTGTCGACTTCCACCAGTCCCAGAAGCCGCAGCAGGCGCAGGCACTGACGAAACATCCGATGCAACCCCCGGCGCCCCACCCGGCGGCGCTGCTGCGCCGGCATGAGCCGGCTGATGAGGATGGCGATGCCGCACCAGCCCAGGAACAGGGCCGCGCATATCAGAAGCCCGAACCACAATCCAAGATGCCCCGCGCCGGCGCGCACAGCGCCCGCGAGCCTCGTGCCCAGGGCGCTCAACCACCCGCTGACAGAGCCGGACGGCCGGGCATCGAGCGACGCATCGGCCGGACCTCGCGACCCGCTGCTGGTATGGCTGGCGCGAGAACCCATTCGTCAATCCCGCGACACGACGCGTTCCTCGGATTCAGCGAATACCCAGGTGTACGCGAGGCCGGCGGCGACCGAGGCGGAGCGCCGGACCAGCGGTGAATCCGCGAACACGGCGCCCTTGAGCCAGTCGGCCCGCACGAACGCGCCGATCCAGTGCCGGGGGAAACGCTTGCTCAGCGACAGCGTCGCCTGCATGCCGCTGTAACCGCCGCCGGCCTCGTACGCGGGCCGCGCCGGCGTC
>JBBRJB010000566.1:0-2330 GCA_038220085.1 Burkholderiales bacterium | reverse complement strand
CCGGGCAGGGCGGGGCGGTTACCGCCGACGCGGCCGGCGATTCCGTGGGGGCGCTCATGATGCGGGAACTGCTGCCGTTGCTGGTGCAGAAGGTCAAGGACGAGGGCACGCCGCTGGACCAGATGACCGTGGAGCTGGTGGCGGTAGTCTTCGACTACATCTACGCGGACAAGTCGCTGGCGGAGCCGGTGAAGCACCAGCTGCTGAGGCTTCAGGTGATCGCGGTGAAGGCCGCGCTGCTCGATCGCAGTTTCTTTGCACGTCGCCAGCACCCGATGCGCCAGCTGATCGATCGCATTGCCCAGCTTGCCGCCGACCCGGACGCCGACCTCGCCGCGGACGCGCCGCTGGTCAAGGGGTTGTCGCGGGTGGTCGACCGGCTGATCGCGGAGTTCGCCACCGATCTGTCGACTTTCCTCGAAGCCATCGACAGCATCGAGGAACTGCATCTGCAGGAAAGCACCCGCCGCTCGTCGGCGATTGCGGCGCAGCTCAAGGCGGCCGAGCGCGAAGAAGCCTATTCGATCGCGTTCGAGGAGGCGCGCAACGATATCGCGGTGCGGATCGATCAGGATACCCCGACCTTCATTCGCGCGTTCCTGCTGCGGTGGTGGACACCGGTGATCGCGCGCAGCCGGGTCGATGGAGACGGATCTGCAACGCCCGATTGCAAGGCCATGCAGGTCGCGGAGTTCCTGATCTGGAGCGTCACCCCGAAGCACCCCGAGGAGATCTCGCGGCTCGCAGCGCTCCTGCCGAAGCTGATCCGCGCCGTGGCCGAGGGGTCGCGGGTGGTGGAAGTGCCGCAGGAAGAACGCAGTGGTTTCATGCAGGAATTGCTGGAAGCGCATGCCCGCGTGATCGAAGCCGCCAAGCAATGGCAGAGCGGCCAGCCGGATCCGCGCCCGATGGCGGTGCGCCTGCGCTCGGATGGTTCCGTGCGCTTTGCGCGAAGTCGGCGCGAACACCGCGAAGACGCCCGCACGATTTCGGTCGGCGAAACCGCCCTGTCCGCATTCGAGCGAGGCGATCGGATCGAGATCATCGACGACAGCGGCGGGTCGGCGATCTACAAACTGGCCTGGATCAGCCCGGCGCGCAAGCTGTTCATCCTGTCGCGCTATCCGAAGGAGACACTGACGTTCAGCGAAACCGATCTTGCCGCCCTCGTCAGTCGCGGCAAGGCCCGCCTGGTCGTGGGCATCGGGACCGTCGACCAGGCGATCGGCGAAATGACACGCGAAGGCGGGAGTTTCCGGGCGGGACCGGATGAGGCCGCGGCCTCGGCGAAGGCAGCGTAAGGCCGGGTCTGGCGGGCTTCTCTAGGCGGGGGCGGGGGCGGGGCCGGCCGGCAGGGCGCGCTTGTGGGCGCTGGCCCGGTACGTGCGGATGATCACCTCGGCCGCCGCTTCGGAGACGGGCTTGTTTTCCAGGAAGTCATCGACCTCCTCGTAGGTGACGCCGAACGCATCCTCGTCCGGGCGCAACGGGCGCAGGGACTCGAGGTCGGCGGTCGGCACCTTCATGACCAGTTCTTCCGGCGCGCCGCAAAGCCGGGCCAGTTCCCGCACGCGCCGCTTGTTCAATCCGGTCAGGGGTGTGACGTCGGCGGCGCCGTCGCCGTACTTGGTGAAGAACCCCATCAAGGCCTCGGCCGCATGGTCCGTCCCGATGACGAGGCAGTCACGGGCGCCGGCGATGGCGTACTGGGCGACCATCCGCTCGCGCGCCTTGATGTTGCCGAACACGAAATCCTCCTGCGCCGCATCGCGAAAACTCACGCTGCTCCGAAGGGACGCGAGCAGGTGGTCGCAGGCCGGCTTGATGTCGACCACCAGCGTACGGTCCGCGCCGATGCTGTCCAGGCATTGCTGCGCCGCGGCCTCGTCGCGTTGCACGCCGTAAGGCAGGCGCACCGCATGGAACTCTGCCTCGCCGCCACGCTGGCGCACGCGCGCGACCGCCCGCTGGGCCAGGTGCCCGGAGAGTAGCGAGTCGACGCCGCCGCTGATGCCCAGGACGTAGCCCTTGCGGCCGGTTCGCGTCAGGTAGTCGGCCAGGAAGTCGATCCGCCTTTCGAGTTCACGGGCGCCGGCAAAGGCGCGGGTGACTTCAAGTTCGACGGCAATGGCGGCCTGGACGCCGCGGACGTCCTCGTGTTCATGTTCTGACTGTGTCACCGTCGGTCCCCGGAAAGTGAAGCGAGCCTAGGCTCCTGTCGGAGTATGGTGGTCACGCCAGACGAGCCCGTCAAGAGAGCGGCGCACGACTGCGCCGTCACCTGCTTCAATGTGTTCCTCTGTCCGCGCTGTCCTTGCGGGAGTGGGAAA
>JBBRJB010000565.1:0-2337 GCA_038220085.1 Burkholderiales bacterium | reverse complement strand
CAGCTTGGTCCATAGTTCTCCGGCGGCGTTGTCCGTGACCCGCACCGGCACACCGGCCGCCGTGAACAAGGCCGCCAACGAGTCGCTTGCCGTGGAGGTCCCGATGACCAGGTCGCCGCGCCCGTGATGTTTCACCTGTCCTGCGCCGGCCATCTCCGTGGCGACGTAGACGACAGTAGGCACGACGGTCTGCACCAGGGCGACCTGCAGTCGTTCGGCGTTGTCGACGCCGTTCTGCAGGCTGAGCACGAGCGTGTCGGCGCCGAGGTGCGGGGCGATTCCGGCAGCCGCCGTCTCGGTATCGGTCGACTTGACACAGAAGAGCACCAGGTTCGCGCCATCGACGCCACGGGACTCGGTCGTGGCCTGCATCGGGACATGCTCCTGAAACGAGCGGGTGTCCATGAACAGCCCGTCGCGCCGCACCGTGTCGACATGCTGCCGCCTTCCGATCAGCACGACGTCGTGACCCGCCCGCGCCAGCATCCCGCCGTAGTAGCAGCCCACCGCACCTGCACCCATCACCGCAATCTTCATCCCGACCGCTCCACCGGATATCGATCCGTTATGGTACGGTCTCGACAGGACGACGGCGTCACAACTGGAAAAGCCGCGTTGAGCAATGCATCATCGAGAGGAACGCATATGGGCTGGTTCGGCCAGGACAGCAGACGCAACGGTGATAACCCCGCCGGGGCGCGTCCGAAGACGGCAGACGGCAACGGGGGCAGGCTCCCGGGCGGGGCCGCAGGGATGCCTCCGAAGCGGGCGTGGCTGACTTTCCTGGTCGTCCTGCTCGCCAACTACCTGCTGGTCCGTTACCTCTTCCCGGGGCCGGCCGCGCCGATTGTCGTTCCGTATACCGCCTTCAAGGAAGAAGTCGCGAAGGGCAACGTCGAATCGATCTACACCAAGGGCGAGAGCATCGAGGGCCGGTTCGCCAAGGAGGTGACCTGGCCGCCGCCAGGCGCGGAGATGTCGCCCGGACGCCGGGGCGAGACGACGTCGCGTTCGGAACAGCTGAACCGCGTTCCCCCGCGCGCCTCGACCACCTTCAACACCACCCTGCCGGTGTTCGTCGGGCCCGGCTTCGAGTCCTTCCTGATCGACAACCGGGTCGAGATCAGCGCGGTGCCGATCCAGACCGGCAACAGCGGCTGGTCCACGCTGCTCTTCGGCTTCGGCCCCGCGATCCTCATCATCGCTTTCTACGTCTGGTTGTTCCGGCGCGCCCGGCAGGCCGGCGGCATGGGCGGGATGATGGGCATCGGCAAGAGCAAGGCTCGCCGCTATGACCAGGAGCTGGAGAAGAGAGTGACTTTCGAAGATGTCGCGGGCATCGACGAAGCGGAGAACGAACTGGTCGAGATCGTGGATTTCCTCAGGGACCCCGCAAAGTACAGCCGCCTGGGCGGCAGTGCGCCCAAGGGCGTGCTCCTGGTCGGCGCGCCCGGCACCGGCAAGACCCTGCTGGCGAGGGCGGTGGCCGGCGAGGCGGGCGTGCCGTTCTTCTCGATGAGCGGCTCGGAGTTCGTCGAGATGATCGTCGGCGTCGGTGCGGCGAGGGTGAGGGATCTCTTCAAGCAGGCGCGTGAAAATGCGCCTGCGATCATCTTCATCGACGAGCTGGATTCGATCGGCCGTGCCCGGGGCCAGGTCGCCCTCGGCGGATCGAGCGAGCAGGAACAGACCCTGAACCAGATCCTCACCGAGATGGACGGGTTCTCCGGCCAGCAGGGCATCATCGTGCTCGCCGCCACCAACCAGCCCGACGTGCTCGACAAGGCATTGCTGCGTCCAGGCCGCTTCGACAGGCAGGTCGTCGTCAACCTGCCGGACAAGAACGGCCGTGAGGCGATCCTCAAGGTCCATACGCGCAACGTGCCACTCGCGAAGGATGCCGACCTGCTGGAGGTGGCCTCCACGACGCCGGGACTCTCGGGTGCGGATCTCAAGAACCTGGTCAACGAAGCGGCCCTGCTGGCGGCACGACGTGAGCAGGACGAGGTGCGCATGAAGGATTTCATGGACTCGCTGGAAAAGATCGTGCTCGGTCCGGAGCGCGCGCTGCTGCTGAGCCCCGAAGACCGGGAGCGGATCGCCTACCACGAGAGCGGGCATGCCATCCTCGGCCTGGTCGTGCCCGGCGCCGACCCGGTGAACCGGGTGACGATCGTGCCGCGCGGCCGGGCATTGGGCGTGACCTACCAGCGGCCCGATGCGGATCGCTACAACTATCCGGAGGCGTACCTGCGGGCGCGGATCATCGGCATGATCGGTGGACGGGCTGCGGAGGAGGTCGTCTACGGCACTCGCACCACTGGCGCGGAGAACGAC
>JBBRJB010000564.1:0-2360 GCA_038220085.1 Burkholderiales bacterium | reverse complement strand
CTTCCTGGCGACCATGAGCCATGAGATCCGCACGCCGATGAACGGCGTGATCGGCATGGTCGATGTCCTGCACCAGACGAGCCTGAAGGGTTACCAGGTGGAGATGGTGGACGTGATCCGCGATTCGGCCCTCTCACTTCTGCAGATCGTTGACGACATTCTTGACTTATCGAAGATCGAGGCCGACAAGCTGACGATCGAACACCAGCCGATGCGGGTCGCCGACGTGGTCGAGAAGGTCTGCAGCTTGCTGGACCACGTCGCGATCAAGGTCGGGGTCCGGTTGACGTGTTTCATCGATCCGGCCATTCCACAGGCGCTCGTGGGCGACGAACTCCGTCTGCGGCAGGTGCTTGTCAACCTGGTAGGCAATGCGATCAAGTTCTCCGGCGGCCGCGAACAGGCCGGACAGGTCTCGATGCGGGTGATGATGGCGAGCCCGTCCCCATCGGTGACGCTCGATCTGGTGGTTACCGACAACGGCATCGGCATGGACGCGCAGATGCAGTCTCGTCTGTTCACACCCTTCTCTCAGGCCGACGGGTCGACCACCCGGCGCTTCGGTGGCACTGGACTGGGTCTGGCGATTACCAGCAAGTTGGTGGGCCTGATGGGCGGCGAAATGTCGGTACGCAGCGCTCCGGGCCAGGGATCCACCTTCACGGTGCACCTGCACTTGGCTGAAGTGGAGATCCCGGACCAGATCGACGAGGCCTTGATGACGGTCAAGGGGCTGCGTTGCCGTATCGTTGGCAGCGGCCCCGACCAAGCGCTCGCCGATGACTTCAGCGCCTACCTGACGCATGCCGGCGCGATCGTCGAACGGTACGCGAGCCTCGCCGAGGCTTGTGCGCAGCAGCAGACCCAGGGCCTCTGGCTCTGGCTCATCCTGCCGGGGCAGGCGGTGCCTGATTTGCCCGAACTGCGCGCCATGGCTCCCAGCCGGCCTGAAGCGCAAACGCGCTTCATCCTGTTCGGAAGAGGCAAGCGGCGCCGGCCGCGGGTCGAGGAGTTCGATCTCATCCGGATCGACGTGGACATGCTGTTGCGCCGGACGCTCTTCAAGGTGCTCGCGCTGGCTGCGGGCCACACTAGTGAAGAGGATGAGGACCATGACCCGGGGTGGCCGGAAGGTCGGGGCAGGGTGCCCTCGCGACACGAGGCGATGCTGAACGGCCGGCTGATCCTGGTCGCCGAGGACAACGAAACCAACCGCAAAGTGATACGGAGCCAGCTTCAACTGCTCGGCTTTGCGAGCGAGATCGTCAACAACGGCCGCGAAGCCCTTGAGCAATGGCGCACAGGCGACTTTGCAATGCTGCTGACCGACATTCACATGCCCGAGCTGGACGGGTACGCCCTGGCCTCGGCGATCCGTGCCGAGGAACGCGAAGGTCACCGCACACCCATCGTCGCCCTGACCGCCAACGCCATAAGCGACGAGGAGTCGCGCTGCCGCGCCGCTGGGATGGATGTGTACCTGACAAAGCCGATCCGCCTGCCACTGCTGAAGGCTGCGATCGAGGAATGGCTGGGCCCGGCAACGCTGGGCAAAACGCTGCCCCAAACCGAGCAAGAGTCAGCCGCTGGCATTCCTCCGGCGGATTTGCGCGTGCTGGCGGCGCTGGTCGGTGACGACGAACTGGTGATCGACGAGGTCCTGCACGCCTTTCGAGCCAATGCCGAGCAGTCGCATGACGAAATCAGGCACGGGATAGCGGACGCTTCTTCCAAGCGCGTGTCGGAAACCGCCCACAAGTTCAAGTCCGCCGCCCGCTCGATCGGCGCGGCGCGCCTGGGCGAGCTTTGCGCCGAGATCGAAGCGGCGGCTGACGCAGGCTTGTCCGAGAAAATGCTGACGGTGCTGCCGCGCCTTGAAGCGGAACTGAGCGCCCTGTTCAGCTTTCTTGATTCGAGATGAGGCGATCGGCATGTGGCCTTCCAATCCCGACAGCGTAAGCGCGAGCCTGAGCGGCGACGAACCGCTGGCCGGCACGATGCAGCCGGCGCCGCTGGATGCCGGCGTGGACCAGAGCGCTCAGCCCCGCATCCTGATGGTCGATGACGACCCCTTCATGCTGGGCATGAACACCCGGGTTCTGCAAAGCATGGGCTACCGGACGATCCTGGGCGCCGGCAGCGCGGAGGCGGCGCTGCAGTTTCTGCGGCGGGAATCGCACAACGTGGATGTGCTCATCTGCGACCTGAACATGCCAGGTATGGACGGCATCGAGTTCCTCCAAACCCTGAACACCTGGGAATTCCGCGGCAACGTCATCCTGCTGAGCGGTGAAGGCGCCCGCATCATGCACACGGTTCAGAAGTTGCTGGACGGCTCACGGCTCCTGATCCTGGGCTCG
>JBBRJB010000563.1:0-2373 GCA_038220085.1 Burkholderiales bacterium | reverse complement strand
TGGGCGAGCGGGCGCACGAACTGGCGGGAAGCCTGCCGCTGGGGACCCAGCGGATCCTCGAGATCGCGCGTGCGCTGGCCGCGGACCCGGTACTGCTGGTGCTCGATGAACCGGCGGCAGGCCTGCGTCGCAACGAGAAGGTGGCCCTCGGAGAACTGCTGCGCAAATTGCGGGAGGAGGGCGTGACCATCCTCATCGTCGAGCACGACATGGACTTCGTCATGAAGCTGGTGGATCGCCTGGTCGTGATGAATTTCGGCTCCAAACTGGTCGAAGGCGTACCCGCCGCGGTGCGCGCCGACGAGCGGGTTCAGGCGGCCTACCTCGGGAGCACGGTTTGACGGCAATGCTGGAAGTGCGGGACCTGCATGTGTCCTACGGTCAGGTCGATGCGGTGAGGGGAGCGACCCTCTCGCTCGAGCCCGGCCAGATTATCTCGGTGATCGGACCGAACGGCGCCGGCAAGACGACGATGCTGGCCGCGATCATGGGCTTGCTGCCGTGCCAGGGCATCCTGCGCTTCGAAGGTGAGGACCTGCTGGTGCTGGACGTGGAGGCCCGGGTGGAACGGGGCATGTGCCTGGTGCCCGAGAAGCGTGAACTCTTCGGCGAGCTGACGGTCCTGGACAACCTGCAACTCGGCGCCTACGCGAAGCGCCTGGGGCGCGATGCGTTGAAGCGCCAGGTGCAATCGGTGTTCGACCGGTTTCCGCGGCTTGCGGAGCGCCGGCGTCAGCGCGCCGACACCCTCTCGGGCGGCGAGCGGCAGATGCTCGCGGTCGGGCGTGCCCTCATGTCGTCGCCCCGCCTGCTGCTGCTGGACGAACCCAGCCTCGGTCTCGCACCGCTGATCGTGCGCGACATCCTCGCCATCGTGCGGGGATTGCGCGACGAGGGCGTGTCGATCCTTCTGGTCGAACAGAATGCGCGAGCCGCACTCGAGACCTCGGATTTCGGATATGTTCTGGAGACCGGGGAGATCGCGCTCTCGGGCCCATCGACGGACCTCGCCAGCGATGCAAGGGTCCAGGCCACCTACCTGGGCGGAGGCACCGATGACGATGACCGGCCAGGCGGGCAGGACGAATGACCAGGGCTGACCTTCCGCCGCCCGAGCGCCATCTGCCGGCCCTGCTGCAGCGGCAGGCGGCCCTCTACGGCGACAGTCCCTTCCTGAGGGTGGCCGGGCATCAGTGGTCGCATCGGGACGCCATCGCGGCAGCCGGTGCACGCGCGGCCGCGCTGGCCCAGGCCGGAGTCGCTCGTGGTGACCGGGTGGCGTTGATGTGCGGCAACCGGCTCGAGTTCATCGAGATCTTCCTCGCCTGCGGCTGGCTTGGCGCGGTGGCGGTGCCGATCAACACCGCATCGATGGGTCCGCAGATCGGTTATTTCCTGGCCGACAGCCAGGCCGGACTGCTGGTGATCGAAGCGCAGTTCCTGGCGCGACTCGAAACCGCCGAACTGGCGGGTACGCCGCTCGCGGCAATCTGGGTGATCGAGGCCGCGGCGGCCCCGGCGGCCCCGGCTCCGGCTGCAATGTCGTCGGCGCTGGCGGCCCGGTTTCCCGCTGATGCGATCTGCAGCTATCCCCCGCCTGCGGTGCCCGTTGCGGCGGCCGAGGTCCAGCCGGGCGAACCGCTGGCGATCCTGTATACCTCGGGCACCACCGGACCGGCGAAAGGCGTCGTCTGCCCGCATGCCCAGTACTACTGGTGGGCGGTCAACAGTGCCGACGTGCTGGCAATCGATGCCGGCGACACTCTGTGCACGACCTTGCCGCTCTTTCACATCAACGCGCTCAACACGCTGGGCCAGTCTCTGCTCACCGGTTGCCAGGTGGTATTCGAATCCCGGTTCTCCGCGTCAGGTTTCTGGCCCGCGATGCAGGCCAACGGCGCCACCGTGATCTTCCTGCTCGGGGCGATGGTGCCGATCCTGCTGGCGCAGCCCCCGGGCGCGGCGGAGCGAGGGCATCGGGTCCGGATCGGACTGGGCCCTGGTGTTCCCGCCAGTGCCGGCGCCGCATTTCGCGACCGCACCGGCGTGTGCCTTCTGGAAGGTTACGGCTCGACCGAAACCAATTTCGCGATCGCGACCGCGTTGGACTCGCCCCGTGGCGGGGTCATGGGCTGGCTGCGCCCCGGCTTCGAGGCGCGCGTCGCGGACGACGACGATGTCGAACTGCCCGCCGGCGTCCCGGGAGAACTGCTGTTGCGCGCGCAGGAGCCCTATGCCTTCGCCAGCGGCTACTTCAACATGCCGCAGAAGACCTTGGAGGCCTGGCGCAACCTCTGGTTCCATACCGGTGACCGGGTGGTGCAGGAGGCCGACGGCGCTTACCGGTTCATCGACCGGATCAAGGATGCAATC
>JBBRJB010000562.1:0-2376 GCA_038220085.1 Burkholderiales bacterium | reverse complement strand
GGCGCCGTTGCAGAGTTCGGTTTCGCGGTGGCGGCGTGGGCGACGGTGCCCGACCAGCCGGCGGCCCATGTGTACTTCGACTCGCCGGGGCGACAGGCATGACGAAGCCGATCGATGCCGATCGCTCGGTGCTGGTGCTGGTGGACTACCAGCCTCGATTGCTGCCGGCGATCCTGGGTGGCGCCCAGGCGCTGGACGAGGCGGTCCGACTGGCCGACGTGGCGCGCCTGCTCGGCATCCGTGTCGTCGGCACGCAGCAGAACCCGGAGGGACTCGGCTGCAGCGATGAGGCAATCGGACGACGTTGCGACGCGATGCTTACCAAGATGCACTTCGATGCCTGCGCCGATGGGCTGATCGGACTGCTGAACGGACCCGACCGGCCGGCACCGCGCGAGGTGGTCATCGGCGGCTGTGAGGCTCACGTCTGCCTCCTGCAGACTGCGCTCGGCCTGCTGCGAGCGGGCCTGACGGTCCGGGTGGTCGCGCAAGCCAGTGGCTCGCGCACAGCCGAAAACCGGGAACTCGCGCTGGAGCGCCTGCGCCTGGCCGGCGCGAGTATCGTCGGCAGCGAAATGGTGATCTTCGAGTGGCTGCAATCGTGCGAGCATCCCGACTTCCGGCAGGTCCTGGCCCTGGTCAAGAGCGGCCCGCCATGACCGGCAGAACCAGGACCGACCGGACCATGACCGACCGGACCATGACTGGCCCGATCCTGGTCCTGAACTGCGGATCGTCCAGCATCAAGTTCGCGCTGTTCGATGCCGCGCAGGCACCGTTGCCGCGCCGGCCCCAATGGGGCGGAAAGGTGGACGGCATCACCGGGGAGCAGCCGGGTTTCGTGGAAAGCGGTTGCCGGCGCGAGCCGCTGGCACTGCCCGCCGGCGAACCGTACCGCGCGGCGCTCGATTTCATCCGGCAGCGCCTGCAGGCGCACCTGGCAGGGCGCCGGCTGGCCGGGGTCGCGCACCGCGTAGTGCACGGCGGCACCCGATACGCGGCCCCGGTGCGGTTGGATGCCGCGGTGCTGGTCGACCTGCGGTCTTACATCCCGCTCGCTCCGTTGCATCAGCCGTTCGCCCTTGAAGCGATCGATGCAATGCTGCGTGCAGACCCGTCGCTGCCCCAGGTCGCCTGCTTCGACACCGCCTTCCACCATACGATGCCGCTGCTAGAGCAATTGCTGCCGTTGCCCTACGCGGCCTGGGAGCGCGGCCTTCGACGCTACGGTTTTCATGGCCTGTCCTACGAGTACCAGTCGATCGTCCTGGCCGAGCGCTACGGCGAGCGGGCACGCGGCCGCTGCATCGTGGCCCACCTGGGTAGCGGCGCGAGCCTGTGCGCGATGCAGGATCTGCAAAGTATCAGCACCACGATGGGATTCTCGTCGCTCGATGGCCTGATGATGGGAACGCGCTGCGGAGCGCTCGACCCGGGCGCACTGATCTACCTGATGGAGATCGAGAAGCTGAGCCTGGAGGCGGTCGGCCGGGTGCTGTATCACGAGTCCGGATTGCTTGGCCTTTCCGGGGTCTCGGACGACCCGCGGGTGCTCCTGCGGGAGGAGGCCGGCAACCAGCGGGTGCAATTGGCCCTGGCCATGTACGTCCGGCGGATCGTTCGCGAGATCGGCGCGCTGACGGCTGTGCTCGGCGGGCTGGACATGCTGGTCTTCACGGCTGGCGTCGGCGAAAACAATCCGGTGATCCGCGAGCGTGTCTGCCAGGGACTGGCGTATCTGGGCCTGGTGCTTGACCCTGCCGCCAATGCCGGCAAGGATCCGTCGATGATTTCCTCGGCGTCCTCCAAGCTGCTGGTTGCCGTCGAGCCGACGAACGAGGAATGGATTGCCGCCGTCCATGGGGTCGAACTGCTGGGCTCCTCAGGAAGCCGATGACGCAGGGATTCGTCGACGGCCCGGCCGACGGCCCGGCCGACATTCCGCCCTGGGGCATGGAAACGACGGACCTGGCCGGCCGACTCGGGGTCGATCCGGACCGTGGCTTGTCTGCCGGCGAGGTCGAGCGTCGCCTGGCAGCCGACGGCCCGAATCTGCTGGCTTCCGCGCCACCGCGGCCGGCGTGGCAGCGCTTCCTCGACCAGTTCCGCGACCCGCTGATCTACCTGCTTATGGGCGCCGTGGTGATTTCGCTGGCGGCCTGGGCGTTCGAGCGCGAGCACGCCTGGCCGGTGGACGCAATCGTGATTTCCGTGATCGTCGTTCTCAATGCCGTTCTGGGCTTCGTGCAGGAGGCACGGGCGCAGGACGCGGTGGCGGGCCTGGCCCGGCTGACGGCGGTGAACTCCTCGGTGCTCCGCGACGGCGAGGTGCAGCGGGTGCCGAGCGCCGGACTGGTCCGCGGCGACGTGCTCGTC
>JBBRJB010000561.1:0-2379 GCA_038220085.1 Burkholderiales bacterium | reverse complement strand
GGGTTAGCCGAGGTCCGGGAGGGTGATTTGCAGTCGAGCGTGACAGCCGTCAGGCGTCCGAAGGTCCGAGCGGCGCCGATCGATTGTCGCCTATCGGTGGGCGTTCTGCATCGGGGGCCTCACGCGGCCCTGAAGTCGTCGCGCTCGAGCAGCGCCGATGTCGCGAAACCGAAAACCAGGCCCCAGAACGGCGAACCGATGCTGACGATCGGCACGCCTGCCACCGTCACGATGAACGCTACGGTTGCCCCCAGCGAAAAGCGGGCCTTGAACGCAGTGACGAAGGCGGACTGCAGCACCCGGAGCATGGCCAGTCCGGCGAGGGTGGCGATAAACGCCGGGGGCGTCGACAGCATGAGGCGGGTGAACAGCGGTGAGAGCAGGCCGAAGACCAGGGCTAGCATCCCGACCACGACGCCGGCCGCGTAATGGCGTGAGCGCTCCCCGGAACTGGAGATCAAGGCATTGGTGGGGCCGGTGAGGCACGTGGAAACGGTGCCGACAAGTCCGGTCAGCATCGACATCGCCCCGCAGGCCACGGTCACCGCATTGATCGGCGTGGGATGGCCGACGGCCGACAGCACGGCGATGCCCTGGCCGTTCTGCACGATCAGCACCGTGATCGCCAGCGGCACGACCAGTTCGATCATCGCCTGCCATGAAAAAGCCGGAACCTGCAGCAGCGGCGCCGCGAACCACGGGGCCCCCGCCCCGGCAGCGACGGTCACCGGCGCGCCGGATTCGCCGACGCCCGCCAGCACCAGCGCCGAGCCGACCACCAACGCGCCGATCAGGGGCGGCATCCGCCGTCCGGCTGCCGGCCAGGCGGATAGCAGCAGGAACACGCCGATCATCGGCAGCGCGATCAGCCAGGTGTCCTGCGCCGCGAGCACCAGGTCGGTTCCGAAGCGCAGGAAGACCCCGGCCACCATGCCCATCACGATCGCCATCGGGATCGATTCCATCAGGCGGCGCACCCAACCCAGCAGGCCCAGGATCAGCATCAGCAGCCCGGTGGCGATGAACGCGCCGGTCACTTCGGCGAAGCTCAGGTGCGTCAGGGCCGGACCGACCAGGACCGTCCCGGGAATGGTCCAGAAGAACACCAGCGGACGTTGGTACAACAGGCAGAAGGCGATACTGAGCAGGCCATTCATGAAGAAGGCGCCGAATACCCATGACGCCAGTTGCGCTTGCGACAGGCCGCCGGCCACGCCGACCGACAGGATGACCGCAACCGGTCCGGTGGCCGCGAAGATGAAGCCGATCAGGCCGTTCGCCGCGTAGAGCGGGCCGAGGTCGGCGACGAGCCTGCGCCACCCGGCCAGCGGCCGGATGGGCGGTTCGATCAGGTTCACACTCCCCAGGTGATGTCCTTGCCGCCGGCGTGTGCGGATTTCATCATTTCGATCAGCGGATAGACTCGTTGGCAGATGCCGATGAGATGCGGATCGTCGTCCTGCTGGTCATCCTGTGGAGCTCCGGTGGTGCCGTGATCGGCCGCCGGCACGCCCCTGGCCTGGTTCTTTGCTGTTGCCGCCCGTTCATTCTCGCGCGCGCACGCGGCTTCGAGGGCCGCAATTGCCGCCGGCATCTGCGCGACGGTGATGATGCCCTGGGGGTCGGGGGATTTTCCCATCAAGGGTAGCACCTTCTTGCCGACATCGCCGGTCATGACCACGCTGCCGGTCGCACGGCTCTTGAATTCGAAAAGCATCGGACCTCCTCTTTTGTCGAGCCAGATACCATTATGCAATGGTCGAGATGGTTGTGTTCTCAGCGGACGGCAAGGCCCGCCGCCGCTTGCGTGCTGGCGCAATCCCGTGTCCCGTGGCAAGCCGCGCCCCGCTGGTCCGCCCGCGCCCGCGCCCGCGCCGGGGCATGTCGGCGATCGGTTTACTGTGCCTGCTCTGCATCCCGCTGGCGAGCTGCTTTCCAACCTACGACTGGCGTGAAATCAAGGCACCCGGCGGTGAATACCGCGTGCATCTGCCCGCGAAACCGGCAACCCTGACCCGACAGATCCACCTCGAGGCGCTGGCGGTCGAGATGACCATGCAGGGGGCCCGCGTGGAGGAAAACACTTTTACGGTAGCGATGGTGCCGGTTCCGGCAGGGTCGGACGGCAAGGCGAACCAGTCCGCGTCAGGCAAGGCGGCATCCGGGCCGGCGGAACCCGGAGAGGAGATTCTGCGGGCGATGCGCGAGCAGATGCTCCGCAACATCGGCGCCGAGCCGTCGACTCCGTCCCGGCCGGCCGCGGTCATCGTGATCGACGACGACGGCGCAAAGATCGGCGAGGTCAAGGCCCAGGGGGTCGCCGCCGCCGGCGCCGGCAAGAGCGTCGGCATGGACATGCGAGCGCGCTTCGTTCTGTGG
>JBBRJB010000560.1:0-2390 GCA_038220085.1 Burkholderiales bacterium | reverse complement strand
TCCCACGACTGACCTTTCCCCGAGTGACCTTCCCACAGAAAATCTTTCCAGGATAGAGCGCATCGCGGGCGTGCCGGTGGCAGCGCCAGCGAGAACGTTCTTCCGAGAGATCCCAGGAGACAATACAGATGAAGACCCCATTCACGACGGCTGCGGCCGCGGCCGCTGCTGCGCTTGCATTGTTCTGTGCTGGCGTGCAGGCCCAGACGAACATCCGCTTCGCGGACACCCTCTCAGCCAACGATACGCATAACCAGGCGGCGCGCCACATGGCGGAACTCCTGCAGAAGAAGACTGGCGGCAAGCTCACGATGAGCGTGCATCCGGCGGGGGAGCTGGGTAGCGACGGCGCCATCCTGGAAGGAGTCCGGCTCGGTTCGATCGACATCGGCATGACCGGCAATCCGTTCTTCACTCAGTTCGCGCCGCGTCTGAACGTCATGGATCTGCCTTACCTGTTTCGTGATGCGGCCCATGCCCACAAGGTAATGGACGGGCCGATTGGCGAGGGCCTGCTCAAGGACCTGGAACGCAACCGCATGAAGGGCCTGGCCTTCTGGGAGATCGGGTTCCGACACATCACCAACTCCAAGCAGCCGGTGCGCTCGCCGGACGACCTCAAGGGCATCAAGATCCGGACGACACCCAACAAGGCCCATATCGAGGCGTTTCGTCTGTGGGGAGCCAATCCCCTGCCGATGGCTTTCACCGAGCTCTATCTCGCCTTGCAGACCGGGACGGTGGATGCGCAGGAGAATCCGATCAACAACATCTACGCGAACAGGATGTACGAGGTGCAGAAGCACCTCTCCCTGACCGGCCACGCCTATACCGCGTCGATCGTGGCGATGAACCTGTCCAAGTTCAATGCGCTGCCGCCCGACCATCAGAAGGCACTACTCGAGGCCGTGCAGGAGGCAGCCTTGTATCAGCGTCAACTCAACCAGAAGCAGGAGGGCGAGAACCTGGCCAAGATCAAGGCGGCCGGCCTCCAGGTGGTGGAAGACATCGATGCGGCGCCATTCCGCAAGCTCGCCTATGAACCGGTAACCAAGACCTATACCGACCAGTACGGGACGGAGCTCGTCGACAAGATCCTTGCCACGAAGTAGACGCGACAAATATTCAGTAGATGCGACAGATACTGGGGCGTCTGACCGGTGCTGCAGACATCGTGTCGGCAGCCCTGCTGGCGGTGGTGACCCTGCTCATCTGCGCCCAGGTTCTAGTGCGCTACGCGCTGGGCGGGTCGCTGGTCTGGAGTGAAGAACTCACGCGCCTGCTGTTTGTCTGGATGGTGCTGATTGCCGCGGTGAGCGCGCCGCCGATGCGGGTCGACATGCTGGTCGAGGTCCTGCCGCCGCGCCTGCGCGCCCTGATTCGCCTGCTCGGCGAACTGGTGGTCATGGCGCTCACCCTGGTGCTGATCTACGGCGCCTGGGGAATGATGGACCTGACCCGGTTCGACACCTATACCGCACTCGGCATCTCGCTTCGCTGGCTCTACCTCGCACTGTTCGTAGCGGCGGCGCTCTGGTTGTTCCGTTCCCTGGACACCGTCGGACGCTGCCTGCGGGAGCTTCGGGCATGACGCTCCTCCTCCTGCTCGGTGCACTGATCGGGTTGAGCATGCTCGGCGTGCCGCTCGCGTTCTCGATCCTGGGCGCATCGGTGCTCACGATCCTCGTCTTCCGGCCGAGTCTGCCGATCGAACTCGTCGCGCAGCACGTGGTGGCGGGCATCGACAATTTTCCGTTGATCGCCGTGGCGCTCTTTCTGTTTTCCGGGGAGTTGATGAACTCGGGTGGAATAACCCGGCGCATCGTTGACTTCGCCTCGACGCTGGTCGGTCACATCCGGGGCGGACTCGGGCATGTCACGGTGCTGGCCAGCATGATCATCTCGGGTATCTCCGGGTCGGCGGTCGCCGACGCGGCGGCGACCGGCTCGGTGATGGTGCCGGCAATGAAGCGCGCCGGATTTCCCGGTGCCTTCTCGGCGGCCTTGTGTGAAACGTCCGCGGTGATGGGTCCGATCATCCCGCCCTCGATTCCGATGGTGATCTATGCGATCCTGGTGGAGGTGTCGGTCGGGCGCATGTTCGTCGCTGGCATCATCCCGGGGCTCCTCCTGGGCCTGTTGCTGCTGGTCGCGGTTTACCTCATCAGTCGCCGGCGGAACTATCCGTTCGGCCGCTGGGGCGGCCTGGCCGCCGTGGCGGGCGCATTCACTGCCGCATTCGCCGCACTCCTGACTCCGGTCATCATCCTCGGCGGTATCCTCGGCGGCGTCTTCACGGTCACCGAGGCGGGAGCCATTGCCTGCTTTTACTGCATTGCCGTTGCCGGTCTCGTCTATCGCCAGTTGGGATGGGCGGATCTCGGCCGGGC
>JBBRJB010000559.1:0-2398 GCA_038220085.1 Burkholderiales bacterium | reverse complement strand
TGCACCGTCGCCCTCATATCCGCGGTCGAGTAAGTATAGGTGCCGATCAGCGTGATTTCCGACAGGGTGAGCTTGCGCATGTCGATTTCGCTCGCCCAGTCCATCAGGCCGATGTGCAGGATGACGCCACCGGGTCTGACCGCCGCCAGGGCACTGGCCCGGGTCGCCTTGCCACCCACTGCGTCGACCACCAGATCGAACCGGTTCGCCTGCGGCGGCGTTGACACCGGATCGAACGCCCGGGCGGCGCCGGTGGTCGACACCGAACGGCGGCGCAGCGGGTTGGTCTCCGCGAGGTCGATGCCGCGGCAGCCGTACGAGTTCAGCAGCAGCGCGGTCAACAGGCCGATCGCGCCGCCGCCGATGACCAGCACCCGGGCCTCGGGCAACGGGCGGGTCAGTGCCCGCGCGGCCAGGGCCATCGCATGCAGCGCAGTCGCAGCCGGCTCGGTGAGTGCCACCTCGCGCGGGTTCATGTCCTGGGGCACGTCGATCACACTGGCAACCGGAATGGTCATCAGTTCCGCGAACCCGCCCGGGCGGGTCATGCCGATCATCGTCCGGTTGGTGCAGAGATTGTTGCGACCGGTCACGCAGTACTCGCAGACCCCGCAGGTGATGAGCGGGTTCACCGTGACCCGATTGCCGGTGCCCGGCCCTGCCACGATCCGGCCGGCCAGTTCGTGACCGAGGATCATCGGCGGCACACGGCGGGGATCATGGCCGTGATAGGCATGCATGTCGGAGCCGCAGATGCCGGCGGCGTCGATCCGGATCAGCACCTCGCCGTCGCCCAGGTGGGGATCGGGCTCCTCGCGATAGACGACCTGGTCGGGTGCGGTGTAGACAAGTGCTTTCATTCGAGCCCTCTCATCCGGCGGAGAAACCGCCGTCGACAAAGATGGTCTGGCCGGTAACGTAGTCGGATGCCGGACCGGCCAGGAAGATGGCGGTGCCCGCCAGTTCTTCGAGCCGGCCGTTGCGGCCGACGAAGGTCCGTTGCGCCATCATGGCGGAACGGGCAGGATCGGCGAACACCGGCGCGGACAACGCGGTGGGGAAGAAACCGGGGGCGATCGCATTGGCGTTGACACCGTGCGGCGACCACGCCTGGGCCTGCGCGCGGGTCAACTGCATCACGCCGCCCTTGGAGGCGCCGTAAGGCGCGCTGTCGGCGAAGGCGCGCACCGATTGCAGCGAGGCGATGTTGATGATCCGTCCCCACTGCCGCGCCAGCATCGCCGGCACGAGGCGCTGCGCCAGGAAGAAGGGCGCGTCGAGGTTGATCCGCATCGTCGCGTCCCAGTCATCGGCGCTGAGGTCGTGCATCGGCTTGCGCAGGTTGACCCCGGCCGCGCTGACCAGGATGTCCGGCGCGCCGAACGGGTCGGCTGCGGCCTCGGCACATTCCAGCAGCGAGTCGCGCACCGCCAGGTCGCAGGCCAGGATCGCTGCCCTGCGCTGTTCCGGGCGCTGTTCAGTGCGCTGATCCGGGCGGACCGGTGCCTCACCGCCGCCGGCGCAGGCGGCGTCGATCGCCGCCCGTGTCGCTTCGAGCGCCTCGACCCGACGGCCTACCAGGACCACAGAAGCGCCGGCCTGGGCCAGCGCCAGCGCGATCGCCTGCCCGATACCCGAGCCTGCGCCGGTGACCAGGGCGACCCGGCCATCCAAGCGGAACAGCCGGTCGGTCAAGGTTGTGCCCGCCATCGGCGGCTACGCCCCGGTCTCGAACCGCTCGGCGGGAAAATACTTCCGCAGGCGATCGTCAGCGGTGCGCGCATGCGCCTCCATGCCTTCCAGCCGCGATATGCGCGCGGTGACCTGCGCGATGTCGCGCGAAGCCTCCCGCGTCATGCGCTGCCAGGTGAGGGTCTTCATGAACTTGTGGACCGAAAGCCCGCCGGAGTAACGGGCGGCGCCCTTGGTCGGCAGGATATGGTTGGGCCCCGACGCCTTGTCGCCGAACGCCACCGTGGTCTCTTCGCCCAGGAACAGCGAACCGTAGGCGGTCAGGTTCGCCAGCCACCAGTCCAGGTCCCGGGCGTGCACCTCGAGATGCTCGGAGGCGTAGGTATCGGAGAGGCTGGCCGCCTCCTCCCGGGTATCGCAGACCACGACTTCTCCATAGTCGCGCCAGGCCGCCCCGGCAGCGTCGCGGGCGGTGTCCGGCAGCGCCGCGATCAGGTCCGGCACCTGCCGGATCACCGCCTGCGCGAGCGGCTCGGAAAGACTGATGAGCCAGGCCGGCGACTCATGGCCATGCTCGGCCTGGCCGACCAGGTCCGAGGCGACGATGGCCGCGTCCGCGGAGTCGTCGGCAATGACCGCGACCTCCGAGGGGCCGGCGAGCACGTCGATGCCCACCTTGCCGAACAGGGTGCGCTTGGCCTCGGCC
>JBBRJB010000558.1:0-2414 GCA_038220085.1 Burkholderiales bacterium | reverse complement strand
ACCAGCATCATGCCGCCGGCGACGATGGCAAGCGCCTTCGAGAACGGACCGGCGTTGAGCAGGCCACCGCTGCGGCCACGGGGGGATGAGGAGTAATCGATTCGTGGATTCATCTGTTCAGTATGGTACCGAACCGGCCCGGGCCCGCGACATCACCCGACTCGAATCATTGGCATCGGTACAAGGTGTCATCTGCCAACGCCGATCCGGACGCCGCGCCCAGCAGCGGCGCGTCACCCGCATTCTCCCTGGTGCCCGCATGCCGTGCAGAACATGCAGCCGTCGCGGCGGATGTAGGCATGCGCGCCGCAGGACGGGCAAGACTTCCCGGCGATCAGTGGCGCTGCGGCGCCCGCCGGCCCGGGGGCCACACCGGGCAATGCGAGGGCGCCTGCGCCGCCGATGGCATGGCCTTCGCCATCCAGCAACCCTAGCACCTTGAAGCGGTGCAGGATCAACGCGGCGATATAGGCAACGGTGCTCGGCCAGACCTGCTGACGCCCCTCGCCGGGCACCGGCGCCCAGAACGAACCGTTCAGTTCGCCGAAGGTCAGCAGCTTTCGCAACTTCAGGCCGATCCAGTTGACATCGATCACGTGCATGTCGATCGACAGCAGCTTGCACAATCCGTCCAGCACCCGCGGGTAGTCGCCGGAAAGCCAGATGGAATAGGGACGGCGTGTGCCGTCGGGCAACTGCAGTTCCTTTACGCCCAGGACGAAGTCGTCCTCGGTGGCGGCGTTGCTGATGTCCGCGGTCCACGACAAAGTGCCAAGCGGCCCGGATTTCGGCTCCTTGCGAAACATCATCGCGTCGAGCATAGGCGTCGGCTGCGTGTCGAGCGCATCGAACATGCCGAGCTCGTCGCAGCGATGGCGCACGATCTCCGCGAACGCGGCGACGATGCCCGGCGCCCAGCGGATTTCGCCATCCGGTGGAAACGGCAACTGCAGCGGCTGTTCGTCCCGGCTGCGGGCGAGCGCATCGAGCTTCAGCTTGAGCCAGCCGCGGTCGTTGGAGCGCATGTCCATGGACAGCGCCTTGGCGATGGCACCGAGCCCGCGTGGCTGCTCGTTGCCGTTGACCCAGGTCTCGAAAGGTACGCTTGGGCCTGCGACGCCGCCGTCCGGGGCAAGCGGCGCCTGCGTCTGGCCGATGAAGATGCAGAACGAGGCGCGACCATCGACCGGCTCGACCATGTAGGCGTAAGCCATGTTTCCGTGGGGCAGCTTCGGCCGGCTCGGCCAGCGCAACGACGACAGGGCCGGCTGCGGAACACGCTCCAGCCGCAGGCGGCGGTCGGGTTCGTCACGAAGGTCCTGCGGCTGTTGCGCCGTTGCGGCGGCCGAGCCCGCAACGCTGAGCACCGAGCCGAGGATCGCGTTGGGACGATAGGTGGTGATGCCTTTAAGGCCCGCGCGCCAGGCCTCCAGGTAGAGCGACTTGAAATCGTCGTAGGGATAGTCCAGCGATACATTGACGGTCTTGCTGATGGCGGAATCGATGAAGGGCTGTACCGCCGCGCTCATGCGCAAGTGCTCGCTCGCCGGAATCTGCATCGCCGAGACGAAGTACTCCGGCAGTGCGCTCATGTCGCCGCCCAGGTGTCGCCACATCCGGTAGGCGAGGTCCTCGACCTGGTATTCGCGCTTGCTGCCGTCCGGCATGCGTTTGCGCCGGGTATAGGTCCAGGAAAACGCAGGTTCGATCCCGCCGGAGGCATTGCCGGCGAATGCGATCGAGATCGTCCCGGTAGGTGCGATCGACAGCAGGTGCGAGTTGCGGATGCCATGCGCGCGGATCCGTTCCCGCAGGGACTCCGGAAGGCGCGAGGCAGCATGGGGCGGCGCCAGGTATGCGTCCGCATCGAACAGCGCAAAAGGTCCACGCTCGCGGGCAAGCTCGCACGATGTCTCATAGGCGGTGTCGCGCATCACCTGCGCCACACCGGCGGCGAAGCGGCGACCCTGTTCGCTGTCGTAGCGCAACTTGATCATCGTCAGCACATTGCCCAGGCCGGTGAAGCCCAGTCCGATCCGACGCTTGGCCTCCGCTTCCCGCGCCTGTGCGGGCAATGGCCAGAGCGTGAGGTCCAGCACGTTGTCGAGCGCGCGAACCGAGATCGACACGACTCGTCGGAACTGCTCGAAATCGAAGGTCGGCGCCTCACCGAAGGGATCCGCCACGAACCGGGTGAGATTGAGGCTGCCGAGATCGCAGCAGCCGTAGGGTGGCAGGAACTGCTCCCCACACGGATTGCTCGCGGCAATCCGTTCGCAGTAGGAGAGGTTGTTGTCCCGGTTGACGGCGTCGATGAAGATCACGCCCGGCTCGGCATGGTCGTACGTCGAGCGCATGATGCGGTCCCAGAGTCCGCGCGCCGGCACGCTCCGGTAGAGCCAGGCGCCGTCCGG
>JBBRJB010000557.1:0-2418 GCA_038220085.1 Burkholderiales bacterium | reverse complement strand
TCACGAATTCACACGGGAGAATGCGAGCGGACAGTGTAGCGGGCCCGGCCAGGACCGCTGACGGATTCGGCTATGATCCCTCAGGAAGCCGGCCAGGTTCAGTCACCGGAGTTCGCGTGCCGGCAGGGTCCAGCACAACAGGGGAGACTACCGAATGAACCCGGGATGGAACTGTTCAAGAGCGCCCTGGTTCGGCCTCCCGCTTCCCTCGCGCACGCCGGAGGCAATCGTCCGGCGCGCGAGCACCGATCTCCACGCCGCGCTGGCTTGCGCCGGCATCGTCAAGACCTGAGAACCTATGGGACAACGCCAATGACCAGGAAGAAACGCCCGAACGTGCTCGTCATCGTGCTCGACGATGTGGGCTTCTCGGACCTCGGCTGCTATGGGTCGGAGATTCCGACCCCATCGATCGATCGGCTCGCGGCCGACGGCATCCGCTACAGCAACTTCCACGTGACCGCGATGTGCTCGCCGACTCGCGCGTGCCTGCTCACCGGACGAAACGCGCATTCGGTGGGCGTAGGCATCATCGCCGAGTGGGCCAACGGACAACCCGGTTACGACGGGCGGATCTACCCGAACGCGGGCACGCTGCCGGAGGTCCTGCGGTCGGTCGGCTACGACACCATGGCCGTCGGCAAATGGCATCTGGCGGCAACCGAAGAATATGGCTCCGCCGGCCCGTTCTCCAACTGGCCGCTGGGCAAGGGCTTCAACCGGTGGTACGGGTTCCACGGGGCGTTGGCGGACCAGTACTACCCCGAACTGTACGTGGACAACCATCCGATCCACCTTGACCCGCCCGCCGGCTACCACCTCAGCGTCGACCTGGTGGACAAGGGTATCGGCATGATCCAGGACCACCAGACAAGCGCGCCGGACTCGCCGTTCTTCATGTACCTGGCCTTCGGGGCCTGCCACTGGCCGCATCACGCCCCGGCCGAATACATTGACCGCTTCAAAGGAAAGTACGACCAGGGCTGGGATGCGGTCCGGGAGCAGCGCCTGGCAAGGCAGGTGGAGATGGGTGTCGTGCCGCGAGGAACCGCGATGGCGCCGCGCAATGATGACGTGCTGCCCTGGAGCGAGGTGACGCCGGACCAGGATATCGTCAGCCTGAGCACGCGACTGCAGGAAGCCTATGCAGGATTCATGGTCCATACCGACGACCAGATCAGCAGGCTGGTCGATCGACTGGAGACGCTGGGAATCCTGGACGACACGATCGTCGTGCTGATATCGGACAACGGCGCCAGCCCGGAGGGCGGTGCAACCGGCGCGATCAACCTGCGCAAGCATATGGTCTACGAACTGGACGATCCGCACATGGCGGTGCGGCACCTGGAGAAGATCGGCAGCGCGCAGGCGTTCAACCACTACCCCACCGGATGGGCGCAAGTCAGTAACACCCCGCTCAAGTGGTACAAGAAGGACACCCATGGCGGCGGGGTTCGCGCGCCACTGATCGTCCGTTGGCCGCAGGGGTTCGAGGCCAAGGCCGGCATCCGTACCCAGTTTCACCACGTCATCGACCTGGCCCCCACGCTCTATGAAGTACTCGACGTCCCGTTGCCGCAGGAGATTGCGGGGGTTCCCCAGCAGCCCTTGCATGGCGTGAGCATGGCCTACAGCTTCGATGATGCCCAGGCCGGCACCCGACGCCAGGCGCAATACTTCGAGTTGCTGGGAGACCGTGCGATGTGGCACGACGGCTGGAAGGCGGTGACCCGGCACCAGAAGGGAACGCCGATGGACTCCGACGTCTGGGAGTTGTATCACCTGGACGAAGACTTCTCCGAGATCCGGAACCTGGCGGACGAACGTGCGGACCTGTTGCAGCACCTCAAGGATCTGTGGCTGGAGGATGCGCGGAAGTACAGCGTCCTTCCGCTCGACGACCGCGAGTGGGAGCGCGCCGCGGAGCGGATCAGGGAGGGCGCGCGCGCGCGATACGAATACCGTCCGCAGATGGCCCGGATCGATCGCCTGATGGCGCCCGATATCACCGGCAGAAGCTTCGCCATCGAGGCTCGCCTTCAAAAGCGCAGCAAGCTCGAAGGCGTTCTGCTCGCCTGGGGCAGCTGCTTCGGCGGCCTGGTGATCTACGCGATTGACGGCGACCTGGTGCTGGAGTATGTGTTCTCCCAGGACGAGCGGGTCCGACTGGTCGTGAAGGATACGCTTCCCGAAGGTCCGGCCGATGTCGTCGCCGGCTTCGTTCGCAACCAGAACGGAAGCCTGGAGTTGACGCTGGGTGGCACCGGTATCAGCCCGGCGCGCGCTGAGGCAGCCAGGACATGGCCCACCCACGGCACCACCGCGGGCATCTCCTGCGGGCACGATGCCGGCCATCCGGTCAGCAACGCTTACCGGGCGCCGTTTCCGTTTACCGGTGCGGACCTCATCACCGTCACA
>JBBRJB010000556.1:0-2422 GCA_038220085.1 Burkholderiales bacterium | reverse complement strand
CTGCCCTGGCGGTCGCACTGCCGGACACCACGGAAGACGTCGCCGGCATCGTCCGGTGGTGCCGCCAGCATCGGGTGGCGATCGTGCCCCAGGGCGGCAACACCGGCCTGACGGGTGGATCGGTGCCGGACCGCTCGGGTCGCGCCATCCTGCTGTCGCTGGCACGGATGGACCGGATCCGCTCGGTGGACCCGATCAACAACACGATCACCGTCGAAGCCGGCTGCGTGCTGCAACGGGTGCAGGAAGCGGCCGCCGAAAGCAACCGGCTCTTCCCCTTGAGCCTGGCGGCGCAAGGCACCTGCACGATCGGCGGCAACCTCGCCACCAATGCCGGTGGCGTCCAGGTGATCCGGTTCGGCAATGCGCGTGAACTGTGCCTCGGACTCGAAGTGGTCACGGCCACGGGCGAGACCTGGGATGGGTTGAAGGGACTGCGCAAGGACAACACCGGCTACGATCTGCGCGACCTCTTCATCGGCGCCGAGGGCACGCTCGGCATCATCACCGCCGCGGTCCTCAAGCTCTTTCCCCTGCCCGTGGCAAAGGTGGCCGCGTTTGCCGGCGTGACGTCGCCGCGGGCGGCACTGAAGTTGCTGGAGCTCGCTCAGGGCCGGCTGGGCTCGGCCTTGACCGCCTTCGAACTGATATCGAGCGACTCGCTGGCCCTGGTCCTGAGGCATTTTCCCGCCAGCCGGCTGCCGATGCAGACCCCCTCCCCCTGGTACGTGCTGCTTGAAGTGAGCGACCTCGACAGCGACCAGCATGCGAACGAAGCGATGGAGGCGATGCTGGGCGCCGCCCTGGAAGCGGAACTGGTATCCGACGCGGCGGTGTCGACCTCGATCGACCAGTTCCGGCAGTTCTGGGCACTGCGGGAGAACATCTCCGAAGCGCAGAGTGCCGAAGGCAAGAACATCAAGCACGACATCTCGGTGCCGATTTCACGGATCGCCGATTTCATCGAATCGACCGACGCGCAGATCCAGACGGCCCACCCGCAGACCCGGATGATCGTCTTCGGGCATCTCGGCGACGGCAATCTTCATTACAACGTATCGCCGCGCGACGGCCATGCGGGCAACCTCGACGAGAACTTCCTCGCGCTGGAGGAGCCGATCAACCGGATCGCGCACGACGCAGTGGTCCGGTTCGGCGGCTCGATCTCGGCGGAGCACGGCCTGGGCGTGCTGCGCCGGGACGAGGCGGCGCGCTACAAGCAGCCGGTCGAAGTCGCGATGATGCGCGCCATCAAGCAGGCGCTCGATCCCGAGGGACTGATGAACCCGGGCAAGGTCCTGCCCGCTTGAGCGGCTGCGGCCGGGCCGCAAGGCGGCGCCCGGCCATCCGGCCACCGCCGGGCCGGCTATTGCATGACTTGCACCGCGGACGCGCGGTAGCCCGCCGCACCGAGATGGAGGTAGACGCAGGGAAACGAAATGACCTGCGCCTGGATCGTCCCTTTCGGCGGCGCAACGACCTCGGCCTTCACCTCGAGGACGCCGTCACGCACCGGCAGGCTGTCCTGGCTGACCGTCACACGGTAGCCAGGGTTCGGCTGGGGTCCGCCGCTCACCAGCGCCACCGACTGGCCGGAGGAAAAATCCACCCGCCACGACCAGAGGCCGGACCGCAGGTCGCTGTTCAGGCTCGCAAGATGGGCCTGCCACCCGGCGGCGCCAACGAAGGTGCTGACCTGCGCACCACCCGATCTGGCCGGGTCCGGGCACACGGCGGACTGCCTGGCCAGGACCGGTGCCGGCCCGTTCGGCTGGACCGCCTGGCAGCCGCCCAGCAACGCGATCGCCAGCAGCGTCTTGCGAAGCACGACCCGGGATCCGGCGCGAGCCCCTGCCCCGGCCACGGCCCTCTCGCTCATCGCAGCGCGTCCGACGCGTTCGGGCTGATGCCGCCGTATGGCCCCAGGGAAAAATCGATGCCCGACAGGTTGCCGGTGGGCCGGAGCACCTCGAGTTCGCTCGACAACATCGGATAGGCGCCGCAGGCCTCGCCGGGGCTGCAGATGCCGCCGTTGTTGTTGAGGTCGCTGCCGGCGATCAGCGAGATCGCAGCCGTGCCGGGCACGGTAACCGAATACGGGTAGCGCCCGTTGACCGGCACGGCGACGGCGGTGCTGGCCACCACCGTCCTGGCCGGCTCGGCCGCGTCCAGCACCAGCAGGTAGACCGGGCCGCCGCTGCCCTGGCCGGCTGCCGCCGCCCGCCGCTCGATCGCGACCTGCACCGTCAGGGTCCGCGCGGGCGAAAGCCGGACCACGACATTCGGGAACGCGGACTCGCCCACTGCCAGCGCGGCGCGATTGGCCGTCACCCGGTAGGTGCCAAGCCCGGTGGCCGGGTCCACCTGCCCCGCCTTCGGGGCCACGGCAATCGCCGGCGAATCGGTCGTGACCGCGGCCACG
>JBBRJB010000555.1:0-2427 GCA_038220085.1 Burkholderiales bacterium | reverse complement strand
CAGGTCGAACACGGTCGGCAGCAGGTGCGGCGCGATGCCCTGGCCATCGTCTACCACCGAGATCAATGCTTCCTGGCCGGCGCACTCGAGCTGCAGCCCGATGCGCCCGCCGGCGCGGGAGAATTTCACCGCGTTCTGCAGCAGGTTGCTGATCATCTGGGTCAGCCGGTCGGCATCGCCGCTGACCCAGGCCGACTTCGGCGCCAGATCGATACTGACCGTGCGTTCGGCCCGGATGGCCTGCGTCAGGACGCTTTCGGCGGCCGCGGTGACTACGTCGAGCAGGCGGACCGGTTCCATGCGCAGCGAGACTTTCCCCAGGGTCAGGCGCGAGGCGTCGAGCAGGTCGTCCACCAGGCGCGTCATGTGACGGGTCTGGCGCGCGATCACCGCGGCCAGCTGCTCGACCCGCGCCGGATCGTCCGACTTGCGCGCCAGCGTGTCGGCGGCATAGGTCATCGGCGCCAGCGGGTTGCGCAGCTCGTGCGCCAGCATCGCCAGGAACTCGTCTTTGCGCCGGTCGGCGTCGCGCAGCGCATGTTCCAACGCCTTTTGCCGGGTGACGTCGATCGTGACCCCGGAGAAGCGCACCGCGGCGCGCCGGCCGTCCCGGTCGCCGAACTGCACGCGTCCCAGCACGTGCAGCCAGCGCACCTCGCCTTGAACCGGCACCGTGCGGTACTCGATGTCGTAGCGGCCGCCGCCTTGCGGATCCAGCGCCGCGGCGATCGCCTGGCCGACGCGCTCACGGTCATCGGAATGGATCCGCCCGACCGCGGTTTCGATCGTCACCACCGACTCCAGGTCGAGCCCGAACTGCGCGCGCATCGTCTCCGACCAGACCACTCGGTCGGTGTGCGGATCCCATTCGTAAATGCCGATCTCGGCCGCCTCCACCGCCATCGCCGCGCGTTCCTCGCTTTCCTTGAGGGCCTGCCGCACCCGATTCAGCTCGGTCACATCCAGCGATACGCCGGCCAGGCCGACCACCCGGCCCTGGCTGTCGCGAAACGGTGTCTTGGTCGACAGGTAGTGGCGGTCGATGCCCTGGAGGTGCTCGTTGTAGATGTACGGCTCACCGCTTTCCATCACTGCCCGGTCGTTGGCCAGGATGGCTTCGGTGGTGGGGCCGGCGCCGAGGAATTCGAGGTCGGTCTTGCCGATGACTTCCTGCGCCGTCTTGCCCAGCGCCTTGAGCACCGCGCCGTTGCAGTACAGCATCCTGCTGTTTCGGTCCTTGACGTACATGAAGGCGTTGGTCGACTCGCCGACGGCGTTGAGCATCTGCGAGACGGTTTCCAGGGCCAGCTGCTCGGACTTCTCCCGGGTGACGTCGGCCACCACGCCCACCACCCGCACCGCATGGCGGCCGCGGCGGTCGAGCGTATCGTCGAACAGGACCCGTCCGCGCACCGAGAGCCAGCGGGTTCCGTGCGGCAAGTTCAGCTTGTATTCCACCTCGTAACTGGCGTGCTGCTCGTCCTCCAGCGCCACCCGCAGGGCGCGCTGGCGCGCCACCAGGCCCTCGGGGTCGGCGTAACGCAGCATCTCGTCGAGCGACGCTTCACTGCAGTCGGCGATGCCATAGATCTGGCAGGCACGCGTCGACAGTCTCACGAAGCGGCTGGCCAGGTCGTGCTCGAAGGTGCCGAGCTGTGCGCTTTCGAGCGCGAGCCGCAGGTGCTGCAGTTCCTGGTCGGCGATGATGGTCATCCGGGCAGTTCCAGTTCGGCCAGCAGGGCCACGATCCGGACCGGGTCCAGCGGCTTGGTCAGGTGCCGGTCGAAGCCGGCTGCGAGGGCGCGTTGCTGGTCCTGCGGCTGGCCCCAGCCGGTCGCGGCGATCAGCACCGGTGGCGGCGCGGCAGTGCCGGCGCGCAAGCGAGCTGCGAGCTCGTAGCCGTCCATGCCCGGCATGCCGATGTCCAGGATTGCGATCTCGGGCCGCAGCCGCTGCGCCAGCGCCAGCGCCTCCTCGCCGCTGTAGGCAACCGTCACCCGGTGGCCCTCCATCTCGAGCAGCATGCCCAGCGTGTCGGCCGCATCCCGGTTGTCGTCGACGATCAGGATCAAACGCTGGCCGCCAGCCTGCGGCGCCTCATCCAGCGGCGGCGATGGCTTGGTCGGTGCGTCGTCGCGCAACAGCGACGGCGGCAGCACCAGCGTGTCGCGGTAGGGGCTGTAGGAAAAATTGAAGTAGCTGTCACGCTGGCGGCCGTCGTGTTCGATGACGAGGCGGAAGTCGTCGAACCCGATCGATTCGCCGCGCCAGACCTGCTCCCACATCGGGCCGATGGTCGGCCAGATCTCGGCCCAGGTGTCACGCGCGGAAGTGCCGAGCGCGCCGGGATGCTTGTCCGCCCCCAGGATCGGCCGGTAGGAGTCGTTGTAGATCTGGATTCGGTCGACCCCCAGGGCGAGGTACATC
>JBBRJB010000554.1:0-2433 GCA_038220085.1 Burkholderiales bacterium | reverse complement strand
TCCAGAGGTGCCGACGGCGTAGGTCCAGCCGAGCCGCCGGAACGCGCGGACCTGCCCCGCCAGCAGTTCGCCGCAATGCAATTGCGCCTTGCGCAACGCCCCGCGGGTGATCCGTCCGTCCGCAAAAAAGGACTGGGTCAGGGAAACGCACCCGACCTGAAACGATTCGCGACGCCGGGGTTCGTGGTCGGCGCCGACTATGCACTCGGTCGAGCCACCACCGATGTCGACGATCAGCCGCATCTGGTGGTCCAGCGGCAGCGAATGCGAGGCACCGATGTAGATCAGTCTCGCCTCTTCCCGGCCGGCGATGACCTCGATCGGATAGCCGAGGGCGGCGCTCGCCTCGCGCAGGAAGCCGGCGCTGTTGCGCGCCACCCGGAAGGTGTTGGTGGCGATCGCCCGTACCGTATCCAGCTCGAAGCCCTGGAGCCGTTCACTGAAGCGCTCGAGGGTCCGCAACGCCCGCTGTTGCGCTTGCGCGGACAGCTCCCGGTGCTGGTCAAGCCCGGCGCCGAGCCTCACGGTATCCTTGATCTGGTCGATCAGCCGGATCTGCTGACCGGCCGACGATTCGTGAACTTCGACGATCAGCAGCCTGAAGCTGTTGGACCCGAGGTCGACGGAGGCCAGTTGGCGCCGTCCGGCAGGTGGCGGCGAGGCGTCGGTCGCGGGGGGCTGGAGCATGCCGCCATTCTGCCGCAAAATCGGGATCGCCTTATCGGGTCGGACATGAGCGGTAAACACCACAGTCATATGCCTGTCACAAGAAAGAGCGATCGTCGCCCGATGAACGCACCTGAGCGCAAGGACGTCGTAGTGCGGCCGCTGGAGCCGCTGAGCCGGGAACAAGGGATCCTGGCATTCAACGAGCGCGTGTTGTCGATGGCCGAGAACAAGGCGGTGCCCCTCCTGGAGCGGCTGCGCTACCTGTCGATCGTGTCCGGCAACCTCGATGAACTGTTCGAGATACGGGTGGCCGAACTGAAGGAGCTGGCCCGTGTCGAGATCGCCTCAGCGGTGTCGGCGCGCGAACAGCTGGATGCGATCGCAATCCGGGCGGGCCTGCTGATCGCGCGTCAGTACGAAATCCTGAACGGCGCGCTGACGGCGCAGATGAAGGCCGAGGGCATCGTCATCCTGCTCTCCGGCGACTGGAACCAGGCTCAGCGCGACTGGGCCGACCAGATGTTCACCCGCGAAATAGAACCGCTGCTGACCCCGATCGCGCTGGACCCGGCGCATCCGTTTCCGCGCATCTCGAACAAGACGCTGAACTTCGCGGTCCAACTCGACGGCCGCGACGCTTTCGGGCGCCGGCCCGGGGTGGCGATCGTGCAGGCGCCCCGCATCCTTCCCCGGGTGGTGCGCGTGCCGCCCGGCATCGCCGGGGCGCCGCACGGAGTGATGCTGCTGACCTCGATCATGCACGGCTTCATTCCGCGCCTGTTTCCGGGGCTGGAGGTCCGCAGTCGCTCACAGTTCCGGCTGACTCGAAACAGTGAACTGTTCGTCGACGAGGAGGAAATCACCAACCTGCGCCAGGCGCTGCGCAGCGAGCTCGGGCAACGCCACTATGGCGATGGCGTCCGGCTGGAACTGTCCGCCGGCACCAGCCCGGTCGTGGTTGACCTGCTCAAGAAGGAGTTCGAGCTCGAGGACGTCGACTGCTATTTCGTCGATGGCTCGGTCAACCTGGTGCGCCTGGCCCAGATCATCGATGTGGTCGATCGGCCGGACTTGAAGTTCGATCTCTTCGATCCGGCGCTGCCAGCCGCCTTCAGAAAGAAGGACCTGTTCCAGGCAATCGCCAAGGCCGATGTGCTGGTTCACCAGCCGTACGAGTCGTTCACGCCGGTCACGGACTTCCTTCGAAGCGCTGCAGTGGATCCGCAGGTGGTTTCAATCAAGCAGACGATCTACCGTACCGGCGCGGACTCGCTGCTGATGGAATCGCTGATGGAGGCCGCACAAGCGGGCAAGGAGGTCACGGTCGTTCTGGAACTGATGGCACGCTTCGATGAAGAGACCAACATCAACTGGGCTGCCAAGCTGGAGGAGGTGGGTGCGCACGTGGTGTACGGCGTGGTCGGGCACAAGACGCATGCCAAGCTCGCGTTGATCATCCGGCGCGAAGGCGGCCATTTGCGGCGCTATGCGCACCTGGGCACCGGCAACTACCATCAGCGCACCGCACGTCTCTACGAGGACTTCGGTCTGTTCACCGCCGACGAGGCTATCTGCGCGGATGTCCAGGAAGTGTTCCGTCGCCTCACCGGGCTCGGCACCGCCGGCAAACTCAATGCCCTCCTGCAGGCGCCCTTCACGCTGCACGATTACATGATCAAGGCGATCAGGCGGGAGACCGAAGCCGCCAAGGCGGGCAGGAAAGCCTACATCGCCGCGAAGATGAACGCCCTGCTGGAAGAGAGC
>JBBRJB010000553.1:0-2436 GCA_038220085.1 Burkholderiales bacterium | reverse complement strand
GCGAGGTCGAATCGGAAGCCGCTGACGCCGATTGACGTCACCCAGTAGCGCAGGCTGTCGGTCACCAGCTTGAGGCTGCGGGGATGGGTCAGGTTGAGCGTGTTGCCGGTGCCGGTGTCGTTGACGTAGTAGCGCCGGTTCTCGGCCTGCAGCCGATAGTAGGACTCGTTGTCGATGCCGCGAAAGGACAGGGTGGGGCCGAGCTCACTGCCCTCGGCCGTGTGGTTGTAGACCACGTCGAGGATCACCTCGAGGCCCGCGGTGCGCAATCGCTGCACCATCGACTTCAGCTCGATCAGGGAGCCGGTGGCGAAAAAGCGTGGATCGGCAGCGAAGAAGCCGATGGAGTTGTAGCCCCAGTAGTTGGTCAGGCCCTGGTCGAGCAGGTAGCTGTCGTTGATGAAGGTGTGGATCGGCAGCAGTTCCAGGCTGGTGATGCCCAGGGTCTGCAGGTATTCGATCACCTTCGGCTCGCACAGCCCCGAGAAGGTGCCGCGCAGCATCTCAGGCACATCCGGATGGCGCGCGGTGAATCCCTTGACATGGGCTTCATACAGAATCGTTTCCGACGGCGGCACCCGCAGGCTCGGGCGGGTCCAGTTGGGCGGCTCGGGTTCGGCGACCACGCACTTGGGCACGAAGGCGGCGCTGTCGCGATCGTCGAAGGACAGGTCCAGGTCCTTGTGCCCGAGTTGATAACCGAACACCTCCGGGCTCCATGTCAACGATCCCCAGTGCGACTGGGCGTAGGGATCCATCAGCAGCTTGTTCGGATTGAAGCGGCACCCGGCGTCCGGCTCGTACGGGCCGTGTACGCGGATGCCATAGATGGTGCCGGGCCGCACGCCTTCCAGGTAGCCGTGCCAGACTTCGTTGGTGTATTCGGGCAGGGTGATGCGGGCGGTTTCGGTCTTGCCCTGTTTGTCGAAGAGGCACACCTCGATCTTGGTGGCGGACGACGAGAACACGGCGAAGTTGGTGCCGCGATTGTCCGCGACGGCGCCCAGCTGCAGCGGGCTGCCTTCGCGCAGCGTGATATTCCTGGTATTCATGAAAGCCTTGATGTTGGTGGGTATTGGCGTTCAGCCCGCCGTACGCGGGTGGACATCGAAGATGAGGACGGCTACGGGAAGAGTCTTCAGCACTTGATCCAGGCGCAACGAACCGGATCCATCGGGTTGCGGGGATTCGTTTCGCACGCCGCCGCTGGCCTCGGACGGGTTGAGCAGCAGATCTATCATCGCGCCGGCGCGGATGCCGGCCCCTGAAAGGTCGACGCTGGTATCGCCCCAGTCCATGTCGGTGGTGCCGGGGGACGACCCGCCGGCGGTGGCATCGCCCGCGGGCGCGCCGTCGGCGGCCATGCCGCGTTGGCCGGGAAAGCCCGCCTGCCGGTAGAGTCGTGAGACCAGCACCAGCACGCCCCGACGGTCGCTGCAGCGCGCATAGGCGATGCAGTGACGGGCAAGCGCGCCCGTGACCTGCACGGGGATATAGGCGCCGGCATCGAATACCTCCGGATGGCGCTTGCGCCAGCCGAGCACCCGATGCATCGTCCACAGCTTGAGCTTGTCCAGGGCGCCGGCGGCCAGCCAGCCGGCCACCGCCTGCCGGACCTCGTCCCCGGGCCGTTCGGCGAGGGCCGCCAGTTCGGTGATCAGGGTCTGGCGATGTGCGAAGTCGACCGGGCGCCGGTTGTCCGGATCCACCAGCGAGTCGTCCAGGACGTTGGCGCCCTGGTAGATGTCCGGCACGCCGGGCGCCGTCAGCTTGAGCGTCGTGATGGAGAGGCTGTTGAGGGCCCCATACCAGGCGAACGGACGGCTGACCTCGGCAATGCCGGCCTGGCATGCCGGATCCGTGAGTATCAGGTCTATCAGCTGATGGACCGCCCCTTCGTATGATTCGTCCGGCTCGGTCCAGGAGGTCTCCACCTTGGCTTCCCGGCAGGCCTTGGTCATGTAGGTTTTCACCCGCTCGGCATAGACGGCAAGGGCGTCCTCGTCCGGCCGGGCCTCGGGCATGGCCGGATCGACAGGGAAGGTCCCGACGAAGGTCTGGAACAGGAGGTACAGGTCGCTCGCACTTGGATTGCGCGTCATGCCCGCCTGGTCCATCAGGCGATCGGCTTGCTCACGCCAGTCCAGCGCAATTTCCCGCCAGCGGTCGGGCTGCTCGCTGATGAGGTTGATCCGCATGCGCACGTATTCGCCGCGCTTGTTGTCATGGGTGGAGGTGGCCAGCATCGCATTCGGCCAGTTGGCGCGCCGCTCCGCGTTGGCCTGGTGAAAATGCTCAACCGGCACCCCCGCGACATCCGGGTCGGCGCCGACGTCGTTGATCGACACCAGGCGGGTCCAGCGATAGAGCGCCGTGTCCTCCACGCCTTTCGCCATCACCGGCGCGCACAACTGCTGGAACCGCAGCGCCCACTCG
>JBBRJB010000552.1:0-2440 GCA_038220085.1 Burkholderiales bacterium | reverse complement strand
TGCCGCCGCTTCTGCTCTACCAGGCCCTGGCGTTGCGCAGCGGCGTGTTCGTGATGGAGCAGCGCTGCCTTTATCAGGACCTGGATGGCGACGACCCCGACGCGCTCATTGTGCTGGGCTGTATCCCCGGGGCCGGGAAGCCGGGGTAGGTCGACGCAACGGCGAGGATTCTTGGTCCGGGCGTGCGTTTTAAAGAGCCTTCGATCGGCCGGGTATGCACCGCGCAGGCGCTGCGGGGGCACGGCGCGGGCAGGGCGTTGATGGCGTTCGCGATCCGTTCGACCCGAAGCCATCATCCGGGATACGGTATCCGGATCTCCGCCCAGGCCTATCTCGAGACCTTCTATGCGTCGCTAGGAGCCTGTCGGAGTATGGGAAGGGGTCGCGCGGTGGACGACAGGGATGCAGCGCAAGGCGCGCGGAGGGGTCAATACCAAGCGTATTAACCCCTGCGCGCAACGCCGCGATGCGCCCTGTCGTCCATCGCCCTACGGGTTCGTTCCAGAAAGCCGCGATGCGGCGTTGCTCAACCCGGTCGATACCCACCGGTATCGACCGGAACGCGCGCCTTGCCTCGCGGCTTTCTGGGGCGAACGCGACCCCTTCCCATACTCCGACAGGCTCCTGGGCTTCGAGACGGCTTCGTCCCGCTACCTGGAGGACGGCATCCCGCACCAGGAGATGCGGCTGCCGGCGTGACGCAGGCGACAGGCCTCGTGTGCCCGGTCAGCTCTGCTCGAGTTTTCGGGGGCGGCGCATCGCGTCCGTGGCGACGTAGGTCAGCGTCGCTTCGGTGACCTTGACGACCTCGCGTTCGGCCGGGTTGCGCTCGGCGAACACTTCGACATTGACCGTGATCGACGTATTCCCGACCCGGATCACATCGGCATAAAAGCTGACGCGATCGCCGATCATGACCGGCTCCTTGAAGACGAACGAGTTCACCGCGATGGTTGCGACCCGGCCGCGGGCGCGGATGGCGGCGGTCACGCCGCCGGCGATGTCCACCTGCGACATGATCCATCCGCCGAAGATGTCGCCGTGCTGGTTGGAGTCCGCCGGCATCGGCACCACCCGAAGCACCGGAGAGCGGCCGACCGGCAGGTCCGGGTGGATGTTTCGGGTCCGACGCTCCTCGGCCGCCCTGGCGTCGACTTCGGAGACGGACGTTTTCTTGCTGGCCATGGGAAGTCCTGCGGGTCTGCGGTTCAGTCAATCGGCATGGTAGCGCGGCCGACGGCGAACAGTCCCAGCCCGGTCAGCAGCACGACCCTCCTGCCGTAGGCGTCCGAGAGGGCGCCGTGCCAGAGGTTCATGACACCGAACATCAGCAGGTAGATCGACAGTGTCTGCTGGACCTCGACTTCCGTCGCTCCCAGCGATTGGCCCATCATGCCGAACGCCGGCAGGTAAGTGTCGATCGCAAAAGGGCCGATCGCGGTGAGCGAGGCGACCAGCAGCGACAGCCGCCGCGTCGAAATCACGGGAATCGAATCCGCCACCGGGCTCATTGCCTCTGCCGCCAGGGCAGCTGGATCAGGTGGGGGCAGTGGTCGCTGGGCCGGACGCGGTCGAGGCTGATGGGGCGGTCGAAGGGGATGACGGTGGTGGACAGTTGGCGCAGCGGCACCGCCAGCCAGGGCTCGGCATTGCGGCTGAGCAGGAAGCCGTCGATATGACGGTGGCAGTCCGCAAGCTTCGGGTAGCGCCGGGCGGGAATCAGCGAGAAGTGGGCGGCCGGCGGGTCCTGGTCGCTGATCTCGGCCACCAGGCTCGCGATCTGCCCTGGACGCGCGGGCGCGGCCGGATTGCTGCCGTCGGAACGCGCGGGCATGCGGTCGCGAACCTCCCGCCGAAGGTCGCGATTGAAGTCGCCGGCGAGCAGCACGCCGAAGCCCTGGCGTAGCTTGCGGTCGGCCCAGTCCTCGAGGGCGGCCACCTGCCGCTGCAACACGGCGCAGTCCGCCTGGCGCCGGAACCTGCGCTCGGGCATCTGGCTGGTGGCCTCGTCGAGCCGGCCCTGGCGGCATCCGGCCTTGAGGTGCAGGTTCAGGATCGCCAGCTTCCGGCCACCGCCCAGGTCGTGCACCAGCGCGAGTCCTGGCCGCGTGCGATGCCCGTCTTCGCCCCGCTGGGAGATCGGCTGGACCAGCTCCACGTCGGCGGCGGTAAAGGGCATGTCGACCCGCCAGCCGATCGCGAGATTCTGCGGGATCCGGTCCTCTCGCCACAGTTCTTCGCTGCCGACGACTTCGTAGCGCTGCCCCAGTATCATCCGGGCCGCTTCGGCGTCGGAGATTTCCTGCAGCAGGACCACGTCGGCGTCTGCCGCTCGCAGCAGCGCGGCCAGTTGCGCCCGCTTCTGCTCCCAGGCCTCGCGGTCGTGCACCGGCGCGAAGCGGCGGTGGCCGCGGCCGTCGGTGCCGTCCAGCGCATTGCA
>JBBRJB010000551.1:0-2462 GCA_038220085.1 Burkholderiales bacterium | reverse complement strand
TCGGCGGCGGCGGTGGCCGACTGCATGGTGCCGCTGGCCTTCGGCACGCAGACCGCCGGGTCGATCATCCGGCCATCGGCATACTGCGGCGTGATCGGCTACAAGCCGACCTTCGGGATGATCAGCAGGGTCGGCGTAAAGGCCTTGTCCGATGTCCTGGATACGGTGGGTACGATTGCGCGGACGGTGCCCGATGCGGCGCTGTTTGCGGCGGCGCTGACCGGCCGCTCCGACCTCCTGGTGCGGGAGGGTGGCGTCACGGGCGCGAAGTGGCGGATAGGCATCTGCCGCACCCACGAGTGGCAGCACGCGCAGCCTGAAATGATGGAAGCACTGGAGACCACCGGGCGTCGGCTTGCCGCGGCCGGCGCCCAGGTGCGCGATGTCGACCTTCCCCCTGATTTCTCCGGGCTGGTCGCGGCGCAGACAGACATCATGTTTGCCCAGCAGGCGGAGTCCCTGGCGCACGAGCGCCTGGCGCACTGGGAGCAGATCAGCGAGCGCCTGCAGGGCATCCTGCAGGCCGGGCTCGACGTGTCGGTCGCCCGTTTAGATGCGGCCCTGGCGCTCGTGCGGGACTACCGGCGCGCGCTCGGCGCCGCGTATGCGGATTGCGATGTGCTCCTTGCGCCGAGCGCCACCGGCGCCGCGCCCGAGGGGATCGGCATGACCGGCGACGCTGTCTTCAACCGGATGTGGACCGTGCTGCATGTGCCGTGCGTGAACATCCCGGTCGCCGTCACGCCGGCCGGACTGCCGATCGGCCTGCAGGTCGTGGGTCCCCTTGGCAGCGACGCGAGGACACTGGCGGCGGCGCACTGGATGCACTCGGCGCTCTGAGCGCTAACGTGCGCCGTGGTGTGTGATGGTGGCGAAAGCGCCGCCGTCACTCCGGCAGCAGCGTTACGCCGGCGGCCCGCATCAGCGTCAGGGCCAGTTCCAGCGATCCCTCCAGGTCGATTGCGCGGCACGCCCCTAGCCGGACTTCGCACTCGAAGCCCTGCTTGCGGGCGTCGATCGCGGAATACGCCACGCAGAAGTCGGTGGCCAGGCCGCAGAGCACGACGCGGCTGAAACCCCGTTCCCGCAGATAACCGGCCAGTCCGGTCGGCGTGGTGCGGTCGTTCTCGAAGAAGGCCGAGTAGGAGTCGATGCCGGGGCGAAAGCCCTTGCGGATCACCAGTTCCGCGCGCTCGCCGCGCAGGTCGGCGTGCAGTTGCGCGCCGTCACTGCCCTGGACACAGTGATCGGGCCAGAGGGTCTGCCGGCCATAGGCCATGTCGACGGAATCGAAGGGCGATCTGCCCGGATGAGCACTGGCGAATGAGCGGTGTCCCGGCGGATGCCAATCCTGGGTCAGGATCACATGCTCGAAATCATCCATGAGCCGGTTGACGAGCGGCACCACCGCGTCGCCGTCGGCAACCGCCAGACGGCCGCCGGGGCAGAAGTCGTTCTGGACGTCGATGACCACGAGGGCACTGGTCGGCATAGGTTTCATCGTCGATACAATCCTGCGACATTGGTGCGGCAATCGGCGCGGCAATCGGCGCTCAAGGCAGAGCTTCCCATTGCCTGCGGCTTGCGTCAATAATGGGCGGTACCCGGACCGCAGCAGGGTCAGTCCCGATAATCGTTCGCAAGGAGAAATGCATGGATGACATGACTTCCCGTCGGCGGGTCCTGTTCGCCGGGTCCGCCGCAGCCGCCGCGCTGGCTTTGCCCGCAGCAGGGCGGGCAGCGACGGAGCCGATTCGCATCGGCGCGGTCCTGCCGTTTTCCGGCGGCCTGGAACTGTTCGGCAACCAGGCCAGGATCGGCATCGACCTGGCTGTCGCCGAGATCAACCAGAGTGGCGGCGTGCTGGACCGCAAGCTGGAAGTCCTCTACCAGGACAACAAGACCGATCCCAAGACATCGGTCGAGCGCACCACCGCGCTGATCCAGCGGGACAACGTCATCGCCGTCACGGGCCCGATCACCTCCAGCGCCCGCGATGCGATGATGCCGGCGCACAAGCGCTACAAGACGCCGCTGCTGTATGCCACCAACTACGAAGGCGGCGCCTGCGACCGCTACGTCTTCTGCTTCAACACCGTTCCCAACCAGGAACTGGAGCGGCTGCTGCCGGAGCTGACTCAGCGGGTCGGCAACTCCTTCTACATGCTCGGTGCGGACTACGTCTGGCCGCAGAAGATGTTCGAGCAGGCCGAGGTCCTGATCGCCCGGGCCGGCGGGAAGGTGGCCGGAAAGGAGTTCGTGCCCTTCGGCACCAAGGAGTACACACCCGTCATCCGTCGCATCAAGGACAGCGGCGCCAAGGTGCTGCTCAAGGCGCTCCCCGGCGCTGACGGCATCACCTTCATCAAGCAGGCCGAGGACTTCGGGCTGATGAAGGACGTCACCATCGGCTTCCTCGGCTTTGCCGAGACCTATCTCGGGGCCTTCGGCGAAGGACGGGG
>JBBRJB010000550.1:0-2471 GCA_038220085.1 Burkholderiales bacterium | reverse complement strand
ACCGGATGCAGCGGATCCGTCCCCGGGTCTTCAACATCGACGACCTCAGTCCTCTGGATGCCCTGAAGCTCGGCATTGCCCAGTCCTTCGCCCTGGTGCCGGGCACGAGTCGCTCGGGCGCGACCATCATCGGCGGCATGCTGTTCGGGCTGTCGCGCAAGGCGGCCACCGAATTCTCATTCTTCCTGGCGATTCCCACGCTGATCGGGGCCGGCCTGTACGACACGATCAAGTACCGGGACATTCTGAGCGTCGCCGACGTTCCGCTGTTTGCCGTCGGCCTGGCCACCGCGTTCGTCAGTGCGCTGGCCTGCGTTCATTGGCTGATCCGCTTCGTCGCCAGCCACAGCTTCGTGGCGTTTGCCTGGTATCGGATCGTCTTCGGCGTCGTAGTGCTGCTGACTGCGGTCACCGGGCTGGTCAACTGGTCGCCTTGATCTGCGCGAAGAACTGCATTGCAGCCAGCTTCGCGTAGATGCCGTTGAGCGCCAGCAATTGGAAGTGGGTGCCTGATTCCACGATCCTCCCGGCTTCCATCACCATGATCAGGTCGGCCGATTGCACGGTGGCGAGGCGGTGGGCGATGACCAGGGTGGTGCGGTTGTAGCGGGCAGCATCCAATGCCTGCTGGACCGTTCGCTCGGACTGCGCATCGAGCGCGCTGGTGGCCTCGTCGAGCAGAAGGATCGGCCGGTTTGCAAGGATTGCGCGCGCAATTGCCAGGCGTTGGCGCTGGCCGCCCGAAAGACGCACACCGCGTTCGCCCAGGAAGGTCTGGTAGCCGTCCGGCAGGGCTCGGATGAAATCGTCGGCGAAGGCGAGCCTGGCTGCCTCCTCCACTGCTTCGTCCTTCGCGTCGGGCCGGGCGTAACGGATGTTGTCGGCCGCCGAACCGGAGAAGATCACCGGGTCCTGCGGCACCAGCGCAATCATGGCGCGCAACTGTGCCAGCGGTATCGCCTGGATCGACTTGCCCCCGATCAGAATTCGTCCGCCGTCGATGTCGTAGAACCGCTGCAGCAACTGGAACAGGGTTGTCTTGCCGGCCCCGGAGGAACCCACCAGAGCCACGGTGCTGCCGGCGGGCACGTCGAAAGTCAACCGGTCGATAGCCGGTGGTGTCGGGCGCGATGGATAAGAGAATCTCACCGCCTCGAACCGCAGCGGCATCGCCGGGGAGGCCGTCTCGGCCGCAGGCGGCGCCTGATCGCCTGGCGCCGGCGCCTCGCCGGGCGCATGCAGCAGTTCCAGCAGCCGTTCGGTGGCGCCCGCGGCGCGCAGCAGGTCACCCCAGACCTCCGCCAGTACGGCTGCCGAGGAGGCCACGATGGCGATCAGCATGCCGATCTGGCCCAGTGTACCCGCCGACAGGCGTCCGTCCATGACCGCCTGGACGCCGACGTAGAGGCCATAAAGATTGGCGGTGAAGACGGCGGCGATGGCTAGTGCGGTGAGCAGCGAACGCATCCGGGTCCGGTGGATCGCGGTCTGGAAGGTGAGTTCGCTGGCCTGGTCGAAGCGCAGGCTTTCGCGGCGTTCCTGGCCGAAGCTCTGTACCACCGGAATGGCATTGAGTATTTCCGAGGCGAGGGCGCTGGAGTCCGCGAGCCGATCCTGGCTGGCCCGCGAAAGCTTGCGGACGCGACGACCGATCAGCATGAGCGGCAGGATGAACAGCAGCAGGATGGCGACGACGGTCAGCACCAGGATCGGGCGGATGAACGCCAGGATTAGGATGCCGCCAGTCATCATGATCGTGCTTCTCAAACCGACCGACAGGCTCGAGCCCACCACCGTCTGCACCAGGATCGTGTCGCCGGTCAGCCGCGACAACACTTCGCCGGTCTGCAGGGTCTCGAAGAATTCGGGCCGCTGGCGCAGCACGTTGGCGTAGACGGCCTCACGCAGGTCGGTCGTGATGCGCTCGCCCAGCCAGCTGACCATGTAGTAGCGGGCCGACGTGAACACCGCCATCATCAGGGCCAGTGCCAGCAGCAGCAGGAACTGCTGGCGAATGACCGCCAGCCGATCCGTATCGCCGGCCGTCAGTCCGCCGTCGATGAGCAGCTTGAGGCCATAGGGGACGACCAGCGTCGTGGCGGCGGCGAGCAGCAGGAACAGCAGCGCAAGCGCCGCGCGCGTCCGATAGCGCGACAGGACCGGCAGGAGGTGGAGCAGGCCGCCGGGAGTGGCGGCCGCGCGGCTGAACAGCTTCAGAGAGAGGGGCGCGTCCGGCTGGATACCCGGGTCTGCCCCTGCGACATCAGGGCAGGGCGCGGATCTTCCGCGAGCATCCGCCGATGCCATGCCACGGTGCGGGCAATGCCTTCGGTGAGACTGACGCGAGCGCGCCATCCGGAACTGCGTTCCGTGCGGTCCGCATCCGCGGCGCGCTCCTGCTCGTTGGGCCGGTCCAGTTCATCCGAGAAGACCGGGTCGAGCGCGGTGCCGACATGTCCCCGGATGACCTC
>JBBRJB010000549.1:0-2474 GCA_038220085.1 Burkholderiales bacterium | reverse complement strand
GCGCCGGATCGTGCTCACGGTCAACCAGTTCTTCACCGCCGCCCAAGTGGTGGCGAACTCCGACCTGCTCACCATACTGCCGCGGGATTTCATACCGTCCACCGGCATTGCCGACAAGCTCGCATGGCAGCCACTGCCGGTACAGGTTCCGCCGCTACAGGTGGACATGTTGTGGCACCGGCGCAAGCAGACGGCACCCGCCCATGCCTGGCTTCGCAGCGCCGTTGCGCGGTTGGCGCAGGATCCGTTCCAGCCCGAGGTGGCTGAAGCCCGCTACCGGGCCGCCCCCTGAGCCGCTGCGCCGGTGCGCGCAGCCGCCGCGTCTCGGTTGGCCGTCTTGCCCAGGGTCACCGCAACCCGTTTCTCCCGTGGGCGGCGGAAATCTGCTTGAGGCGCTCGGCGTGCCAGGGCTGGACCTGCCGCCAGTCGACGCGCCAGCCCCAGCAGCCTTCCGCGTCGCCCGGCCGGTTCATGCGCGAGTCGCTGCCGAGTCCGAGCACGTCCTGGAGCGGGTAGATCGCCATGCCGGCAACCGATTGAGAGGCTGCATGAATCAGGTCCCAGTTGATTTCGCGACCGTCGGTTTTCAGGTAGACCTGCGCCCGCGCCCGCTCTGAGGCGGGAGCGGCAGAGAACCAGCCGAGGCTGGTGTCGTTGTCGTGAGTGCCGCTGTACACGACGGTGTCGCGTGAGTAGTTGTGGGGCAGGTAGAGATTGTTCGCGTCGTCGCCGAATGCGAACTGGAGCACCCGCATGCCGGGTAGCCCGACGGCCTCGCGCAATGCGGTGACATCCGGCGTGACGGTGCCCAGGTCTTCCGCGATGATCGGCAACCGCGCCGACTGCAGGTCGCCGAGCCCGGATCCGGGGTGCTTGCACAGATCGGCGGTGACCGCATCGAAGAACGCCAGGCCGGGTCCCGGAATCCAGTTGCCGTCGATCGCATCGGGGGCGTTGGCCGGTACCTCCCAGTAGGCCGCGAAGCCGCGGAAATGATCGATCCGCACCAGGTCCGCCGTGGTCAGTGCGGCCCGCACCCGCCGAATCCACCAGGCATAGTTCTCCCCGGCATGGCGGTCCCAGCGGTAGACCGGATTGCCCCACAACTGGCCGGTTGCGCTGAAATAGTCGGGCGGTACGCCGGCCACGACGCGCGGCCGGAGATGGCTGTCAAGATCGAACAGGGCGGGATTGGCCCAGACATCGGCGCTGTGAAGTGCGACGAAGATCGGCAGGTCGCCGATGATGCGTACCCCGCGTTCACGCGCATGCCGCTTGACCGCGCTCCACTGGCGGTAGGCGGTCCACTGCACGAAAGCCCAGAAACCGATCTCGTCGTGCCAGCGATTGCGTGCATCCGCGAGCGCGGCCGGGTCGCGCCCTGCCAGAGACGCGGGCCACTGGTGCCAGGCCAGGTGTGGGTGCCGCTCTCCTATCGTCATGAAGAGCGCGTAGTCGTCCAGCCAGGTTGCTTCCTTTGCGCAGAACAGATTGAAATCGTCGCGTGCCGTGGTGGTGCCGAAGAATCCCCGGGCGGCCTCGCGCAGGCAGGCCATCCGGAAGCGCGTCACCGCGGCGTAGTCGATCCGATTGCCGCCGTCGGCGCGGGTGCCGGGAGGGGCGGCTTCGGCGACCTGCTGCGCGACTGCCGGGTCCAGCCAGCCCTGGCTCACCAGATCCTGGAGGTCGATCAACAGGGGATTCAGCGCGAACGCCGAGGGGCTCATGTAGGGCGAGTTGCTCGGACCCACCGGACCGAGCGGGAGCACCTGCCAGAGCTGCTGGCCGGCAGCCGCGAGCCAGTCGACAAAATCGAAGGCGGACTGGCCGAAGTCGCCGCTGCCGGGGGACGGCAGGCTGGGGGAGGTCGGCGCTTTCCCGGATGTGGCGGCTCGCCCGGGGTCCGGCAGCGATACCGGGTGCAGCAAAATGCCGCTTGCGCGGGTGGTGTCGATCGTCATGGGGTCGGCAGGGGAGATCGGGATCAGCTTTGCTTCAGCAAGGTGAGGCTGCGCGCCTTCAGCAGAAGCGGGCCGGTTACCGATTCCAGGCTTGGCCGGCCTTCGCGCTGCCCGGAGTCCATGAGCGGCTGCCAGCGACCGGGCGGCAGTTCGAATGTCACGTCGGCCGCGTCGGCATTGAAGAGCATCATCAGGTCGGATTGATCCGCTCGACCGGGTTCGCCAGGCTGGCCAGGCCGAGCCTGCCGATGCCCGTCGAGCCGCAAGCCGAAGACGTAACGGCGGCTGTCGCCGTTCCACTGCGCCGCAGTCATTTCCTCCCCCAGGCGGTTGTACCAGACGGCATCCTGCAGGTCCGGGTGGACGGCTGAGCCGCGCAGTCGGAGCCATCGGCGGCTGAGCAGCTGAGGGTGCTGCCGGCGCAGGCGGATCATCCAGGCCGTGAATCCGATCAGCTCCTGGTCCGCCTGTGCCCAGTCGAACCAGCTGATCTCGTTATCCTGGTTGTAGGCG
>JBBRJB010000548.1:0-2489 GCA_038220085.1 Burkholderiales bacterium | reverse complement strand
TGAGCCAGCGCTGGCCCATACCCGCAGCAATAGGGCGTCACAGTCAGCGCGCCCGCCACCATCAATCCGATCCGATTCACGCCCACCCCAAGGGGCAGACTCATGCGCCAGGAGTACGCCCGCCAACCATCCGAATCGCTGCGCCGAAATAATCCTATAAGAGGATCCCGGCGGCAGACGGACGGAAGTCACACGGCGACGGACGGCAGGCGACTGGACAGAGAACGAGTCAACGAATCCGACAGCGTCACGCAGCGCCTGTGGACCCAAAAGGGCCGACGCCACGTACGGTCAGGCTCGTCAGGGAATCTCCGCAACGAACGTGTGAACAACAGCCGTGGGCGACCCATCGCCCCAGTCGCTGCTGAAGAGCACGCGCGAGCCGGTGGGGTCGGGCACCGCCCACGGCTGTCGCTCGTACGCCAGGTCCGACGGGTCCTGGGCGAACAGCGCGGGCGCGTAGCGCACGACCGTGCCGCTGCCATCCAGTTTCAGGCCGAAAATGCCACGATACAGAAAGGCGTCGAAACCGCTGGTCTCGGAGTAGGTGCTGACAAAGCACCACCCCGGACGCCGGAAGTTGCGGCATGAGACGTGGATGTTGTAGGTCACGACGCGGGCTGGTAACTCGAGGCGGGTGGAGCCATCGTCGAGACGCGCCGAAAAAATGGCCGAGTTTCGCGTTCCAGTCGTGACCAGGACCTCCCGGCCACGATCATCGAAGCCCATGTCGGCGTGGGCCTCACTCCCTTCGAAGAGGCGGCGCTTCAAACTGAACGTGCGCCGGTCATAGACATCGAAGCCGCGGTTGGCCGGACCGCGGTCGATCTTGACCACCACATGGTCGCCGCTCGGAGAAACGCCGGCCCAGTCGATGTCCCCGCCCGGACCGGTGAAGCCGACGAAGGTGCGGATCCTTGCCTCGTCCTCCAGGAAGTCATAGAGGATCAGGTCGACGGCACCGGGGCGCGAACCGAGCAGGACGACGAAGCGGTCGTCGAGACTCTGCACCCCTTCGCCCCCCCCGATACTCAGTGATTCGTAGCCCGGAAAATTGCGCACCACCGTCGTCTGGCGGGAGCTGATGGAATAGCGCACGAGCGAGCGGTTTCGCCCGATGCCGAAGAGCAGGTCCGGGTCCGAATGGGACCACAAGGGGTCGGCGGGCGTCTGGTGTTCACCGAGGAGGCGGTAAGTCACGCCGTCCAGCAGCCTGGCCGGATAGGGATGGATCAGCAGCAGGAGCGAGCCGTCGGCATTCCACGCCGACCGGCGGGCATAGTCGTGCTTGTAGACCCGCTCGTCAGTTCCGAAGGCCTGCCCATCGGTCACCCGCGTGAGGCGGGTGCCGGTGGGCGGGAAATCGACCGGGGCGAGATAGCCGGGAACAGGAATCCAGGGATCCGCCGGTGCACGGGTGATCCGTTGCTCGCGGGACTGCCCGCCGACGGAATCGGAAACTGTGACTTTTTCGGCCCCGGCGGCATCCTGATCTCTCCTGACGATGAGCGCCAGGATCAAAGCGATGAAGACCGCGACTCCAACGAAGATCGTTCGACGAAGGCGGCTGACTGGAGAATTCATGATGCCTGGTTGAATCGGTTTCTGGCTTCCGACCACGAGGCCGGGAGGCCGTGCGTGCTGCTTTTGCGGAGGTCCGGGCGACGATTGTCGCCGACCTGCAAGGGGGCTTAAGAAATCATCCTAGAAGAGGATGCGGACGGAAGTCGGACGAAAGTCACACGGGGATGGCCGGCAGGCGATCTGAAAGCAAACCAGTCGCCGGAGCCGACAGCGCCGGGCGGGTCATCGACGCGTTGCGCGAACACTTTGCGCCACGACCTACACGATGCCCGAGGTGCAGGTCGTGATGCCGGCCGCATCGGTGTAGGATGAGTTGATGGAGGCCGTATGAACACCGCCGTCACAGCGACCCGCGCCGATACGGCCCGCCTGCCGATCATGCTCGCTGAACTGCGACTGCCCCCGATCCGGCGGCTGTGGTCGGATCTGGCCGAGCAGTCGAATCGCGAAGGCTGGCCCCACTACAAGTGGGCCTGGGCGCGCGAGATCAGCCCAGCCGCCGCGCCTCTACAGCGCTCGGCGCGCATGGCGCGTTCGGCGGAGTTCTGCCGCCCACACACTCAGGCGCGGGCCTCGAACACCAGGTTGAACGGCGTCTCCGTGGCGCGGCGGAAGTTCTTGAAGCCGCCCTTGTTGACGACAGAGCGCAAGCGGCCCTCACCGGCCTGGGCGCCCAGGCACAGGCCCACCTCCTGCGAACGCGAGGCCGGAGTGCAGATGCAGGTCGAGGCCGAATAGAAGATGCGGCCGATCGGATTCAGGTTGTCCTCAAGCGCATCGTTCGCGAAGGGCTCGACGATGAGCCAGGTGCCGTCCGGCTTCAGTGCCTGCTTGACGTGTTTGGCTGCGCTCACCGGATCGCCCATGTCGTGCAGGCAGTCGAACACCGCGACCATGTCGAAGTC
>JBBRJB010000547.1:0-2519 GCA_038220085.1 Burkholderiales bacterium | reverse complement strand
CTGCGTGGCGTATTCAGCGATCGACGCACGCAAGCAGGGCTTCGCGTGTGAAGTCCGATTGGCAGCGTGCCGGGCAATCGACCTGGAGGGGTCACTGAAGATGGCCCTGACGCTGATGCGGGCCGCCGGGGTAACGCTGCTGGCGGAGTGACCTCGTTGCACTCAGCGCTCAGAGCGCCGAGTGCATCCAGTGCGCCGCCGCCAGTGTCCTCGCGTCGCTGCCAAGGGGACCCACGACCTGCAGGCCGATCGGCAGTCCGGCCGGGGTGACGGCAACCGGGATGTTTACGCACGGCACATGCAGCACGGTCCACATGCGGTTGAAGACAGCGTCGCCGGTCATGCCGATCCCCTCGGGCGCGGCGCCGGTGGCGCTCGGCGCAAGGAGCACATCGCAATCCGCATACACGGCGCCGAGCGCGCGCCGGCAGTCCCGCACGAGCGCCAGGGCCGCATCTAAACGGGCGACCGACACGTCGAGCCCGGCCTGCAGGATGCCTTGCAGGCGCTCGCTGATCTTCTCCCAGTGCGCCAGGCGCTCGTGCGCCAGGGACTCCGCCTGCTGGGCGAACATGATGTCGGTCTGCGCTGCGACCAGTCCGGAAAAATCCGGGGGAAGGTCGATATCACGCACCTGGGCGCCGGCCGCGGCAAGCCGACGCCCGGTGGCCTCCAGTGCTGCCATCATTTCAGGCTGCGCATGCTGCCACTCGTGCGTGCGGCAGATGCCGATCCGCCACTTTGTGCCCGTGACGCCACTCTCCTGCACCAGGAGATCGGTGCGGCCGGTCAACGCCGCCGCGAACAGCGCCGCATCGGGCACCGTCCGCGCAATCGTGCCCACCGTATCCAGGACATCGGACAAGGCCTTGACGCCGACCCTGCTGATCATTCCGAAGGTCGGCTTGTAGCCGATCACGCCGCAGTATGCCGACGGCCGGATGATCGAGCCGGCGGTCTGCGTGCCGAAGGCCAGCGGCACCATGCAGTCGGCCACCGCCGCCGCCGAACCGGACGAGGATCCGCCCGGCGTGTGACCGGTGTTGCGGGGATTTCGGGTCTTGCCGGGATGGGTCACCGCGAATTCGGTGGTGACCGTCTTGCCCAGCACGATGCCACCCGCGGCGCGTGTCAATGCTACGCAGGGTGCGTCCCACGCCGGCCGATGCCCGCTGTAGATCGGCGAACCGTAGGTGCTCGGCATGTCCACCGTGTCCATCAGGTCCTTGATCCCCACCGGCAGGCCGTGCAGCAGTCCCTGCGCCGGTCGGGCGTCGGCGGCGCGGGCCTGCTGCAGCGCCGCCTCGCGGTCCAGATGGGACCAGGCCTGCACCTGCGCCTCGCGGGCGTCGATACGTTCCAGGCAATCCCGCACCAGGGCCTCAGCGGTGAGCGTGCCGGCCGCGATGTTCCTGGCGGCCTCGCAGGCAGAAAGCGTATGCGGTGGTTTCATACAGGTACTCCGATGGTGGATCCGACTGTCGTCGCGATCGGGTCACGCAGGTGGCAGGCAGCATGATGGCCGCTGCGCACTTCCCTCAGGACCGGCTCCTCGATCTTGCAGCGCTCCATGACATACGGGCAACGGGTATGGAAGCGGCAGCCTGACGGTGGATTGATCGGGCTGGGCACGTCACCCAGCAGGATGACCCGCTTGCGCTGGACCCGGGGATCGGGCAAAGGCACGGCCGAGAGCAAGGCCTCGGTGTAAGGATGCTGGGGCGAAGTGAACAGCGAGCGCTTGTCGGTCAGTTCCACGATCTTGCCGAGGTACATGACCGCGACCCGATGGCTGATGTGCTCGACCACCGCCAGGTCGTGCGCGACGAAGAGATAGGACAGGCCGAGTTCGTCCTGCAGATCCATCAGCAGGTTGATCACCTGCGCCTGCACCGAGACGTCCAGCGCAGAGACCGGCTCGTCGCAGACGATCAGGCGAGGGCTAGGGGCCAGCGCGCGGGCGATGCCGAGACGCTGGCGCTGTCCGCCGGAAAACTCGTAGGGATACTTGACCATCTGGTCCCGGCGCAGGCCGACCTTGTCGAACAGCATCGCCACCCGGTCGACGATGTCGTCCGCACGGGCGGCTTCGAAGTTGCGGATCGGTTCCGCAACGATGTCGCCGGCGCGCATGCGCGGGTTCAAGGTTGCATACGGATCCTGGAAGACCGCTTGCAATTCGCGCCGGTAGGGCCGCATCTGCCGGGCGCTCAGGTGGTCGATGCGCTGGCCACGCCAGGTGATCGTGCCGGCGGTGGGCTCGATCAGCTTCAGGATGGTCTTGCTGGCGGTTGATTTTCCGCAGCCGCTTTCACCGACCAGTCCCAGGGTTTCACCGTCGGCGATGCTGAAGCTCACGTCGTCCACCGCATGCACCTGCCCGCTGCTGCGCCAGAACACGCTCTTGCGCACCGGGTAGTGCTTGACCAGATGCGCAACCTCCAGCAGCGCCTCCCCGCGTCTCGCCTTTGCCTGGAGCGCTGCGCTCATCTGCCCCCCGCGATAATGGCGTCCGATTC
>JBBRJB010000546.1:0-2519 GCA_038220085.1 Burkholderiales bacterium | reverse complement strand
TCGTCCGCCACGATGTGGCGGTAGGCCGAGAAAAAGCCGTGCTCCCGGTTCTGGCAGGACGCGATCGCCAGCCTCACGCGGGCAACGGCCGCGTCCGGCGGGGCCATCGTGCGGGTGCGGCCGATCCGGCTTCGATGCCCGTTGGCAGTGAAGCGGTACCAGTACCATCGGCCAGGCAGCAGTCCGCCGATCTCCACATGCACGCTGTGGGCGGCCGCGGCCAGCGCGTCGGTCGTGCCGCGGCTGACCACGCTCTTCAGGTGTTCATCCGTACCGATCTCCCAGGCCACCCTGACGACCGGGTCGGTGACGCCGCCGTCGGCACGCTGCGGATCCGCGGCAAGCCGGGTCCACAGCACGACCCCGTCCGCGCTGGGGTAGCCTGAAGCGACTCCCAGGGTGAAGGGATACGCGCCGGGCGCGGCAGTAACGGTTGGCGTCGCGAGAGGAGAGGTCCGGCATCCCGCGATAGCGACGGCGCCGGCGGCGCCGAATGCCGCATGCAGCATCCGGCGCCGCGAGGTCATGGCTTGAAACCGGAGCGCTTGACGACCGGCTCCCACTGCTTGCGGTAGCTGTCGAGCATCTTCGCAGTCTGTTCCGGCGAACTGGAGACCGGCAGCATGGACGCGTCCCGGAACCGCTTCTGAACTTGCGCGTCCTGCATCACGTCGCGCACCGCGTTACCGATCTGCGACACGCGGGCCGGCGGCATCGACGATGGCGCGAACAACGCATTCCAGCCGCTCGCGACGACGTCGAACCCGCTCTCCTTGAAGGTCGGAATCGCGGGAGCGAGGGTGGAGCGGTTGGCGCTGGACACCGCAAGAATGCGCAACCGTCCCGACTCGTGCAGCGGCAGCAGGGTGTCCAGGGTGTCGACGGCGACGGGAATCGCGCCGCCGATCAGGTCGGTCGCAAGCGGCGCAGAGCCACGGTAGCCGATGACCTGGCCCGGCACCTTGGCCGCGTCGCTGAACATCAGCGCGAAGAAGTGCGGCAGGCTGCCGGTGGCGGGGACGCCGAAGTTGGATTCGGCCGGATTGGCGCGCAGCCAGGCTACCAGGTGGCTCAACTCTTTCACCGGCACGGCGGTGCCGACCGCGACCGCGAATTCGTAATCGGTCACCTGCGAAACCGGCACGAAGTCCTTGGCGGCGTCATAGCCGACGTCGCTGAAGACTACCGGCGCCACCACCATGACCGCCGGATTTCCGATCATCAGGACGTCCTCGCCCGCAGGCGCCGCCCGGACCTGCTGGGCCGCCAGACGACCGCCGGCACCAGTCTTGTTCTCGACGATCACCTGCGTGCCCATTTTCTCCCGCAACGCGTCCGCCACCAGCCGGGCAGCCCGGTCCGACGAGCCGCCGGGTGGGTAGCCCACCACCAGCCGGATCTGTTTGCCGCGCTCCTGTGCGATGGCGTCGGTGCCGATTCCGGCGATGGCGACCGCGCCGAACACGCCGATCGCCGCCAAGACCACCCGCGCGGAGCAGGCCGGCCGCCTTCGCGCAAACGCCGCCACCGTTGCCCGAAACGTCGAAAGCGCCGGCCGCGAGATGCTGCGCGCGTGGCTGAGCAATAGCATGGTCATGATCAATTCCCCCTGTGCTGGACTGACCGCCCGATCGGGCACGCCGGCGCCATCGTCGCACAATTCGGGACTGGCGGGCGCTGGCCTGTGCCAGAATGAGAGGATGCCGATGTGGACCCGACGCACTTGCCCGCCTCCGACAGCACCTTCTCCCGCCGCGCCTTCTACTGCGATGCAATAGGAGTTCGCTGCTGATGCGGGCTGCGATCCTGTCGGACCTGCACCTGGAACTCCAGGCCTTCGAACCCCCGGCGTCGTTGCGCACGGCGGATGTGGTGATCCTCGCCGGCGACATCCACAATGGAGTCGAAGCGCTCCGCTGGGCGCGACGCTGCTTTCCGCATCAGCGCATCGTGCAGGTGGCGGGCAACCATGAATTCTTCGGCGCGAACTGGCACCGCACGCTCGACGATTTTCGCGATGTCGCCCGGTCCCTGGACATCAGCTTCCTGGAAAACGACGCGATCGTGGTCGACGGAGTGCAGTTTCTCGGCGCGACCTTGTGGACCGATTTCGAACTGTTCGCGCGAGCGGGCAGACCCCTTCAGATCGACAGCCACACCGCCAAGGAGATGATGCAGCTGCGCATGCTCGACTATGCCCTGATCCAATGGGAGGCGACTCGCGAGCTGGTGGAATCGGCGCACGGCGCCGGTGGCCCGGCACCGGATACCGGGCCGGTCGAGCGGGTGCTGACGCCCGACGACACGGCCCGCCTGCACCAGCACAGTCGCCGCTGGCTGGCCGATCGCCTGGGAGAGCCCTTTGACGGACCTCGCGTCGTGGTGACGCACCACCTGCCGAGTTGGCGCTCGGTCGCGCCCGCCTTTCTTCACGCGGTCTCCAATGCCGCGTTCGCCAGCGACCTTGACGCGTTGTTCGATCCCGTATCGCTGTGGGTGCACGGCCATACTCATCATTC
>JBBRJB010000545.1:0-2538 GCA_038220085.1 Burkholderiales bacterium | reverse complement strand
GCGGATCGCGCGCTCGGTTTCACCACGGCGCCGGAACAAGGCGCCCAGCGCGAAATGCAACTCGATGGCTTCCGGCTCGATCCGGACGACTTCGACGAAGGCATCGATTGCCCGGTCGGACTGCTCGTTGAGCAGGAAATTGAGACCCTTGACGTAGGCATTCGACAGCTGTTCCGGCGGTCGCGTCGACAACCCCCGCTCGCCGCGTGCTGCCGCCCAGCCCAGGCCGAAAAACAGCGGGATGGCAAGCAACCACCAGTAGTCGAATTCCATCGTTCGTCGTATCAGCGGCCGCCGTGCATCGGCGCTCCGGCAGCCGCTGCGTACCCGGCAGCCGGCGCGGAACGGGCTTGGCCCGGCCGCTGCCGGCGCCCCCCTTTCGGAGGGAAGAGCGGCGAAGCCGCTCGGGGGGTGCTACGCATCAAGGCGGCGGCAATTGAGCGGCGATCGCCTCGATCTCCGCCTGTGCCTTCTGCTCCGGATCGCGCTGACGCTGCACCCGGTCGAGATCGCGCTTCAGGCGCGCCACCAGCCGACGCTGGCGAAAAAGCCGGGGCATGAACGTGGCAAAGCCCAGCAGGAGGCCCAGCAGGAAGAAGAGCAGAAGGAACACCACCAGCGGCGCCGAGACCGACAGGTCCTGGTTGCCGAAGAAGCCCATGCGGACCGGCTCGGTGTTGCCCAGCGCGAATCCGAGCAGCACCACGAAAATGACGAGTTTGATCAGCCAGCTTATCAGGCGCATCGGGAATCCGCGGAATCAGGTGCCATGCAGGGCGGCATCGACGCTTTCCCTGAGCTGCTTGCCCGGCTTGAAATGCGGCACCCGCTTCTCGGGCACCAGCACCTGCTCGCCGGACTTCGGGTTGCGTCCCATCCTGGGGGGACGATACGACAGGGCAAAGCTGCCGAATCCGCGGATCTCGATCCTGTGACCGTCCGCCAAGGCCTTGGCCATCGCGTCCAGCACCGTGCGGACCGCATATTCGGCATCCTTGGCAACCAGCTGGGAATACCGGTCTGCGAGCCGGGCAATCAGCTCGGACTTGGTCATCGTCCCGGGGGCCGACTGGTCGTCGATGTCGAGCGGTTCCAGTGTCGCCATTCTCGCTATTCCTTGTGGTTGCCGATCCGCCAGCCCGGAGCCCGGGCCGGCGTGCTTCAACTCAATCAGGGCTTGTCCTGATTGTCCAGCTTGGCTCGCAGCAATGCGCCGAGATTGGTGGTGCCGGTAACGGCCGAAGTTTCGGCCATCTTCTGCATCGCCTCGGCCGTATCCACCGTCTCACGCGCCTTGATCGACAACGCGATCGACCGGTTCTTGCGGTCGATGTTGATGATCATGGCCTCGATGGTGCTGCCTTCGGTCAGGTGAACCCGCGCATCTTCCACCCGGTCGCGAGAGATCTCGGACGCACGAAGGTAGCCTTCGACTTCCGGCTCGATCAGGATGGTGGCGCCACGGGCATCGACGCTGGTGATGGTGCCGCTGACGACCGCACCCTTGTCGTGGGCGGAAGCGAAGTTGGTGAACGGATCGCCTTCCATCTGCTTGATACCCAGCGAGATACGCTCGCGCTCCACGTCGATGCCGAGCACGATGGCCTCGACCTCGTCGCCCTTCTTGAAGTCCCGCACGGCTTCCTCGCCGGTCTTGTGCCAGGACAGGTCCGACAGGTGAACCAGGCCGTCGATTCCGCCAGGCAGGCCGATGAACACCCCGAAGTCGGTGATCGACTTGATCGAACCCGCGACCTTGTCGTTGCGGCGATGATTCTCCGAAAACTCCTGCCAGGGGTTGGCGCGGCACTGCTTCATGCCCAAGGAGATGCGGCGGCGATCCTCATCGATCTCCAGGACCATGACTTCGACCTCGTCACCCAGCGCCACGACCTTGCCGGGATTGACGTTCTTGTTGGTCCAGTCCATCTCCGAGACGTGCACCAGGCCTTCGATGCCCGGCTCGATCTCGACGAACGCGCCGTAGTCGGTGATATTGGTGATCTTGCCGAACATCCGGGTGCCCTGGGGATAGCGCCGGCCGATGCCGACCCACGGATCCTCACCCAGCTGCTTGATGCCCAGCGACACGCGGTTCTTTTCCTGGTCGAACTTGAGCACTTTGGCGGTGATCTCCTGACCCACCTGGAGCACCTCCGAAGGATGGCGCACCCGGCGCCAGGCCATGTCGGTGATGTGCAGGAGGCCGTCGATGCCACCGAGGTCCACGAACGCGCCGTAGTCGGTGATGTTCTTGACCACGCCGTTGACGATGGCGCCTTCTGCCAGCGTTTCCAGCAGCTTCGCGCGCTCCTCGCCCTGCGACAGCTCGATCACTGCGCGGCGGGACAGCACCACGTTGTTCCTGCGGCGGTCGAGCTTGATGACCTTGAATTCCAGGGTCTTGCCTTCGAACGGGGTCGTGTCCTTGACCGGCCGCGTGTCGATCAGCGAGCCGGGCAGGAAGGCGCGGATACCGTTGGTCATGACGGTCAGGCCGCCTTTGACCTTGCCGGTCACGGTGCCCGAAACCAGGTC
>JBBRJB010000544.1:0-2554 GCA_038220085.1 Burkholderiales bacterium | reverse complement strand
AGACGCGCTACGACGCGGGCTCGAAGACGGCCGGGGTCCTGCAGGGCAACTCGGTCGCGGTGCGCATCCAACAGCAGCTTCTCGAACAGGTGCGGGCCACGACCGGGGGCGACGCCAGTACCAGCCTGTCGGCAGCCGGTTTCGAACTCGGCCCCGACGGTTCGCTGTCGATAAACGACACCAAGACCGCGGCATTGCTCGCGGACCCATCCAAGCTGCGCACCCTGTTCGCCGGCACCGCCGCTGTCAACGGCGGGCCGGCCACGGGCGTCGCCCGCCTGCTCGGCGAACGCCTGACCAGCTTCCTGGATCCGGAGGGCGCGATCACCAGCGCGACCGATTCGCTGCGCTCACGCGAGGACACCATCGAGAAGCAGCAGGAGCGCTTCCAGAGCAGGCTGGTAGCGGTTGAAGCGCGCCTGACACGGCAGTACAGCGCGCTCGACGTGAACCTGTCACGGATCACCAGTTCATTCTCGGCGATTCAGGGGCTGCTCAACCAGAGCAACCGGTGAGTCCGGTGTCGGGCCGCCGTCGCCCGCCGGCAGGCAAGCCGGAGAAAAGCGGCAGGTTTCTTACCTTTCGGCGCGCAGGCCTAAAGCCGGCGCACAAAACGTCGATAGTCCAGGAGTAGCCCTTGAACAAACCGACGCAAGCCCGAGGTAAACCGATGTTCGCTTCTCCAAGATCCGCCGCCGCCTCCTATCGTGCACTGGACGTGCAGACCAGGGTCGACGGCGCCGACCCCCACCAGCTGGTCGAAATGCTGTACGACGGGGCTCTCCTTCAGGTTGCGAAGGCCCGTCACGCCCTCGCGCATCAGGACATCGCCGGCAAGGGCGAAGCCACCACGCGCGCCATCCGGATCCTCGACGAGGGGCTGAAGGCAACGCTCGATGCCCGTGCCGGCGACGTCGCCCGCATTCTCGATGCGCTCTACGATTACCTGAACCGGACCCTGGTCAAGGCCAACATGAAGAACGATGACAACCTCTATCGCGAAGTCGAGAAACTGCTGGGCGAGCTTCGCGGCGCCTGGCGCGAGATCGGCCCCAAGGTCCGCGCCGAAGCGGTGGCAGCATGAGTCTGCCCTGCTGCCGTCTGGCGGCGAAGCCGTCCCGTGCCCCGGACATGAGGAATCATCAGATGGACGAAGAGTCGCCACGCCTGCCCGCCGAATACGCCGCTGCGGAACGCCTGGCTACCGCAATGCTCGCAGCGGCCACGCAGGGAGACTGGCAGACCGTCGTATCCCTGCGCAGGGAAATTCCCGCGATGGCGCGCAGCCTGCACCATCGGTGGGAATCCATTGGACGCCACGATCCGCGGCAGGCGCGGCAGCTTGAAAAGCAGCGCATCAACGCCATCAGGCGGATTCTCGCCGTGGATGATCAGATCCGGCGGCTCTCGGACGCCTGCAGCGTGCCGCTGGACCGGTGGTTGCGTGGCGATGCCACCACTCGTGCCCTGAATTAACCCCGAACCGCCGACATCGGCTGCCGGCCCGTCGAACTTTCCTTAGAATTAGTACGATCCGACCGAGACCGACCTTGGATCCTTCGCCGCATTCATCGTATCTTCCACTGCAGCCCTCTGAAACCACCGACGCGTTTCGCATCGATGGCACGATGGCGGTCAGGTCACTGGTGCGGGAACTGATCGGCGCCAACGCCCTGGTTGCGGTATACGCCCAGGAGGACGCGGATACCTTCATCGTCACTCGCATCCTGGCTCTCGAAGCGGATTCGCTGGAGCTTGATTTCACCGGCGACGAGGCCCGCCTGCAGGACCTGATGCGCGCACCCTTCCTCACGCTGGTCGGCGTACCCGGCTCGGTCAAGATCCAGTTCCGTCTCGAAGACGTGCAACTCGAGCGCGCCGCCCGGCGCAATCCTGCCCCAAGCGACCTCGGTGCCGCCGGAACACTCACGGCGCGCCTGCCCGCCACCGGCTGGCGCGTGCAGCGTCGCAATGCCTTCAGGGTCAAACCGCCCGAGGAGGATGGGGCGACCGTCACCTTCCGCCCTTCCCGGGGCGGGGAGTTCAAAGGTCAGCTGACCGACCTGTCGGTCGGCGGCCTGGCCGCGCTGTGGCCTTCGGATGCGCCTGAGCCGGAATTGGGCAGCACGCTGCGTCACTGTCGGATCGATGCGCGCGATATCGCACCGATTCCCTGCGACCTGCGCGTGGTCCGCGTCGATCACGCCGAGGGCATGCCTGCGCGGCTCAGTTGCGAGTTCTATGCCATGCCGCAAACCGTCGCGCGCTTCGTCCAGCTTTACGTCATGGACATCGAGAAACGCGCCCGGCTGGCAGCCAACCGGAAGGGCTGACGCCGACACCAGCGTCAGGCCCCGGGGCACGCCAGCGGTGCTCCCCTCCTATCCTCCGACAGGCTCTCAAGAAACAAAAAGCGCGCTGATCGCCTGGGCAGCGTGATCGTAGAGTCTGCCATGGCGATCGCCTTGGCCCTTCCCCCCTTCTGAAACAGCCTGTTACGCCTGAGCTGCACGCGCGCCAGTGGCGACGAGCGCCGCCAGCCAGCGCCTGCAGT
>JBBRJB010000543.1:0-2561 GCA_038220085.1 Burkholderiales bacterium | reverse complement strand
CTTGACGCCGGGATCCTCGGTGATGCTTATCAGACGCTCGTAGACGATCTTCGCCCGGGCTTCTGCTGCGATGTTCGAGCGCAGGTCGGCAGTGGGATCGCCGATGGAGTCGACGTAGGCGCCGGTCCAGAGGTAGCCGGCTGAATTCGTAAGGGCGGGGCCCCCGCCATAGAGAACCTGTGTGACGTGGGAATCATTGCCGCCTCCAGTGATCGAGCGGTACAGGTCCGCTTCCTTCTCAGCAGCCTCCGCCAACTTTCCCTTGGCGCCCTTGTTCAGCATGGCGACGATCGTGCCGATGACCTCGAGGTGACTCAATTCCTCGGTCGCGATGTCCATCAGCAGATCCTTGCGCCCGGGATCGTCTTCGCCCAGCGCCTGCGTAAAGTAACGACAGGCGGCCGCCAGTTCGCCCTGGGGACCTCCGAACTGCTCCAGCATCAGATTGGCGAGTCCAGGGTTGCTTTCGCTGACACGAACCGTGTACTGCAGGCGCTTGTTATGTGCGAACATCATTCATCCTTCGATCAACTTTTGGAAACATTCCCTCGAGCCCAGCCGGGTTTCGAGGTTTCGCCGCCGACTCGCAATTGGCGTACCTGTTTCCAAGGAGATGTGCGGTGTCAGCCCCAGTCAATCCCGCCTTGCAGATGTTCGACCTCACCGGCAAGCTCGCCCTCATCACCGGTTCGAGTGCCGGGATCGGTCACGGGATTGCCCGGGCACTCGGAAGGGCGGGCGCGTCACTGGTGGTCAACGGCCGTGACGCCGCGCGCCTCGGCGCTGCCGCGCAAAGCCTGCGCGCCGAGGGGCTCACCGTCCATGAAAACGGATTCGACGTCACTGATCGCGACGCGGTGGTCGCGGCGGTCGAATCGATCGAAGCCGGGATCGGCCCGATCGAGATCCTGGTCAACAACGCGGGCATCCAGCGGCGGGGGCCGCTGGAGGATTACGAAGCGGCGACCTGGGACGAGTTGATGCGCACCAACCTCGACAGCGTGTTCTTCGTGGGCCAGGCGGTGGCCCGCAAGATGATTCCGCGGCGCCGCGGCCGGATCATCAACATCTGTTCGGTGCAGAGCGAACTGGGCCGGCCGGGCATTGCACCGTACAGCGCCAGCAAGGGTGCGGTGAAGATGCTGACCAAAGGGATGGCCATCGATTGGGGCCGCCACGGCCTCAACGTCAATGGCATCGGGCCCGGCTACTTTGAAACCGAACTGAATGCCGCGCTGGTCAAGGACCAGAAGTTCTCCGGCTGGCTCGTCGACCGCACGCCCAGCGGCCGCTGGGGCCGCATCGACGAGTTGGGCGGCGCCGCGATATTCCTCGCCTCGGACGCGGCCAGCTTCGTCAACGGCCATGTCCTCTATGTCGACGGAGGCGTGACCGCCCGCCTGTAAGCGGACGGGCGACCTCTTATGGGACCGCGCGTCGGCCTGCATCACGTCACGAGTTATCGCTATGAACGAGCGGTGGCGCTCTCGCCGCATGAAGTGAGGTTGCGTCCCGCGCCGCATTCGCGCACGCCGATCCTGTCGTATTCGCTGTCGGTGCTGCCGACCACGCACCTGATCAACTGGCTTCAGGATCCGTACGGCAACTACGTGGCGCGCTACATCTTCAGCGACAAGACCGATCAGCTGCGGGTGACGGTGGACCTGGTGGCGGACATGACGGTCCACAATCCTTTCGATTTCTTCATCGAACCCTACGCCGAGCGCTTTCCCTTCTCCTACCTCGCGCCGCTTCACGACGACCTGCTCGGTTACCTGCGCTGCGACCCCCCGGGCGCGCTGTTGTCGAAGTGGCTGGCGCAGGTCCGGCAGGACCTCGCCGGCACTACGGTTGGCACCATCGAGTTCCTGGTGTCGCTCAACCGCCGCCTGGCCCGCGACGTTGCCTACGAGGTCCGGATGGCTCCCGGGGTGCAGACGCCGGAGCAGACACTGCAGCTGGCCCGTGGTTCGTGCCGCGACAGCACCTGGCTGCTGGTCCAGATCCTGCGGCACCTCGGCCTGGGAGCCCGCTTCGTGTCGGGCTACCTGATCCAGTTGAAGGCGCCGGTAGCTGCGGTAGCTGCGGTGGGGGCGGCGGTGCCGGACGGGCCGTCCGCGGACGGCGTGGACCTGCACGCCTGGGTGGAGGTTTATATTCCCGGGGCTGGCTGGATCGGCCTCGATCCGACCTCGGGACTGCTGACCGGCGAAGGACACATTCCGCTCGCCTGCTCCGCGTCACCGGGCTCGGCCGCACCGATGACCGGCCAGGCCGAGACTGCCGCGGTGTCGTTCGACCACGAGATGCGGGTAACCCGCCTGCCGGACGACAGCGGGCAGTAGGAGCCTGCCGGAGGATGCCCCCCATTCTAAATTGGAGCTTGTTGTGCCGGAGCGGACAGGGAACCATACGGTCGCGGATTCCAGAACCAGAATCAGACTCCTAGGAGGAGCAATGTTTACTGTTTCAATGGACGATCTCGCCTTTGTCGGCGAAGGGCTGCAACGGCCCGAGACCGTCCTGGCGACCCGCTCCGGCGACCTGTTCATGCCGGACAA
>JBBRJB010000542.1:0-2562 GCA_038220085.1 Burkholderiales bacterium | reverse complement strand
CACCGGCTCTCACAACTCATGGAAACCGTCGCCCACGAAATCGAGACTCTGCGCTCGGTGACTTACCGTGCGCAGTTGTGGCAGCAATGGGCCTCCATCTGGCTGCGCTTGCCGGCACACCAGAATTCGCGCAAGCGGATCGGCTCGGCGCCAGGCGGGCCGCGCACCTGATTGCAATGGATCTGGGACTAGACGGCAAGGTTGCGCTGGTCACGGGCGGCTCGCAGGGAATCGGCCGAAGAAGTGGCCAACGTGATTGCATTTCTAGCGTCGGACACGGCCGGTTTCGTGACCGGAACCAGCGTCAACCTCGATGGCGGCGCTTCCGCGGTGCTGTAGTCACTTCACCAGGGTAACGGGGACGTCCGTCAGGGGCAGGAGCGTGGTGGCTACCGAACCCAGCACCAGGCTGCTCACGGAGCCGAGCCCGCGGGTTCCCATGATGATCAGTTCGCAGCCGTTGGTCCTCGTGTACTTGTCGATGGTTTCAGCGATATGGCCGACCAGGTGCGAGGCGATGTACGGCACGCCCGCCTGGTCCAGCTTGTCCTGCGCAGGTTTCAGCGCCTTCAGCGCCTCCTCCTCGTAGTAATCGCCGATCATCTCCCTCTTCAGATACATCCGGGCGTGCCCGGACAATACCTGCGGCTGAACGTTCAGGAGGTGGACCTCCAGCGAGCGGCCCTCGGCTATCTGCTTGAGGACCAGGTCGAGCGCGCGCAGGGCTTGGACTGAACCATCGATTGGAACGAGCACTTTCGACATGTCGGTCTCCCGGGACTTGCCGGCGCCGCGCCGGCATTTCCAGACCATGCTAACTGATTGTCACGTTCGGGCATTGACCTGGGTCATGTAAGCGGTCATGCGCGCAGCCGCTCGTTCTGCGGGAACATGCTGCGACGCGCCTCGGCATCCATCTCAGTCTTGAAGGTGTGCGACGACTTCAACTTCTCGACCCGCCCGGCTGCCGGACGCGCATTGATCTCGTCGAGCAGGCGCTTGACGTGCGGAAACCGCGCCCAGGCGTCGTCGGACCCAAGCACGTAGGGGACCATGCGGGCCCATCCCCACACCGCCATGTCGACGATGCCGTAGGCCTCGCCGAGCATGTGGGCATTGCGGGCGAGTCGCTCGTCCACCAGCTTCCAGTGGCGGTTGGCTTCGAAGTCGTAGCGGTTAAGCGCGTATTCCTTGGGCTCCGGCGCGGCATGCCGGAAATGCACCGACTGCCCGGAAAACGGACCGACGCCACTGGCGACGAACATCAACCACGAGAGCATTTCGGCGCGGGCGGCCGAACCGGCTTCGGTCGGCACGAAACGCTGGGCCCTCTCCGCAAGGAAAAGCAGGATGGCATTGCTGTCGAAGACGGTGACGTCCCCGTCGACGATTGCCGGCACCTTGCCGTTGGGATTCACCGCCAGAAAATCCGGTGCGAACTGCTCGCCTTTGCGTGTATCCACTGGAATTGCGCGATAGGGCAGGCCGAGTTCCTCCAGTAGGAGAGCGACTTTCATCGGATTGGGCGCGGCATTGAAGTAGAACTGGATCATGGGGGTAGGTCTCCGGGTGTGGGATGCTCGGTAGGTATCATACCGAGTCATCGGCGCGGGGCGCGCTCAACTGGCTGACGGCAAGCCGGCGGCCGATTTCGGGGGGGCGATGTCCTTGAATCGAGGCACGGTGGGGCCTGCAAATTCGCCCGACTGGCGCCGCGATCTCTCCGGAGCCTTCGGCGACCTGGGCACCCTGGTGCCGTTCATCGTAGCCTATCTGGTTGTGGTGGGCATGGATGCCGGCACCGTCTTCCTGTCTTTCGGCGTCGCCCTGGTGGTGACTGGCCTTCACTATCGCCTGCCGATACCGGTGCAGCCGATGAAGGCCATCGGCGCGGCGGCAGCGGCCCATGCGACCCAGCAACTGGTGGTGACCCCGTCGGCACTGGCCCTGAGCGCCGTCCTGACGGGGATCTTCTGGCTGGCTGCGAGTCATGCCGGCCTTGCGCAGCGAGCCGCCGACGCGGTGCCCAGGAACGTCACCAAGGGCATCATCCTGGGCGTGGGCGGATCGCTAATCATCGAAGCACTGCGCCAACTCCAATCCGACTGGCTGTACGGCCTGCCGATGGTCGTGGCGCTGCTGGCTCTCAACACCCGCTCGCGCATCTCGCCGTTCCTGCTGATCGTCGTGGCAGGTCTCCTGCTGGGCGCCTGGCGCCAGCCCGCGCTGTTTCAGGAACTCCTGAGATCACCGGTCGGCTTCTCGTTGCCGCAGTGGTCGGAACCTCAGTGGACGTCGCCTCAGGTATGGGTGGTGGCCGTGCTCCTCGCCTTGCCGCAGATTCCACTGACCTTCGGCAACGCGGTGATCGGGTTGGTGGAAGAGACACGCCGTGAGTTTCCAGGTAGCCGCCTCGATGAGGGGCGGGTCGCGAAGTCGACCGGCTGGATGAATCTCTGGGCCGGCCTGATCGGCGGCCCGCCGATGTGCCATGGCGCGGGGGGATTGGCGGGCTACCTTGCCTCGGGCGCCAGGACCGGCTGGCCGGTGGCCGCGCTCGGC
>JBBRJB010000541.1:0-2563 GCA_038220085.1 Burkholderiales bacterium | reverse complement strand
CGCCAGTCCTTCGATGGTTGCGATGTCCGCACCGTCGGCCTGGACCGCCAGTGCAGTGCAGGACTTCACTGCCACGCCGTCCCAGTGGACCGTGCAGCAACCGCACTGACTGGTGTCGCAGCCGACGTGGGTGCCGGTGAGCCCAAGCTGATCGCGCAGCAGGTCCACCAGCAAGATCCGGTCTTCGACCTCGAGGGAATAAGGACGGCCGTTGACCGTCAGGTTCAATTTTCTCAACGCCACGTTCCTTCCAGGTTCATTGTGTCTGCATCACCGACTGCACCGCGTCCTGCAGCATCACCGCCGCAAGCTGCGCACGATAGCCGGCTGGTGCGTGCATGTCGGCATTGAGCCCTCGCTCGTCGAGCGCGAGCGCGGCGATGCTGGCCACGTCGAAGCGGCGGATGAGCGCCGATTCGGCCTCGTGCCAGCGGAACACGCAAGGCGCCGCGCCGGTCACTGCGACGCGGACTGTTTCTCCGAAGTCGGCCACGAAAACGCCGGTCATGGCATAACCGGACGCGGGATGATGGAACTTCGCATAGGCGGCCCGCCGCGCGATCGCAAAGCGGATGTCGCAGATCAGTTCACCCGGCTCGAGGGCGGTGGTGAACAGGCCCTGGAAGAAGTCGTCGGCCGCGATCTCCCGCCGATCGGTTCGGATGACGGCCGCCAGGGCCAGCACTGCCGCCGGAAAATCTCCTGCCGGGTCGTTGTTGGCGATCGAGCCGCCGAGCGTACCCCTGACGCGAACCTGCGGGTCACCGATGGATTCGGCCACCTGCGCCAGCGCCGGTAACGTGGCTGCCACCACCGGGTCTGCCGCGACTTCTGCGTAGCGCGACGCCGCGCCGATGGTCAGCGAGTCCGCAGTGCGCGAGATGCCGCGCAGTTCCCGCAGGCGAGCGATGTCGATCAGCTGCGATGGCGCGCTCAATCGGTGCTTCATCGACGGCAGGAGCGTCATGCCCCCGGCGAGCGCTCTGGCCTCGGGGTCGGCGGCCAGCCTCGCGAGCGCGTCGGGAAGGTCGTCTGGGCGGTGGTAGGTGAACGGGTACATCGATGGTCTCCGGCGCGATGCGACCGAGGATACCACCCCGACAGGCTCCTAGCCGCCGGTCTTGTCCGCGTCAAGAATCATGGCCATCAGCCGGGCCCAGCCCGCCGGTCCCAGGTCCTCCAGTGTCCGGAGGTTTCGCCGGTAGATCTGTTCCGTGTCGCCCAGCGCGTGAACGGCCCGCTCGACACTGGCTTCGCGCAGCAGGTGCAGAGTCGCGTAGGGCGAGCGGTTGCTGGCATTGGTGACATCGTCCGGCTCGGTGCCGGCGAACTGATACTGGGGATGAAAGCTGGCGACCTGCAGCACGCCCTCGTAGCCCAGGGCCCGCACCGCGCCGTCTGCGGCCTCCAGGAAATCGTTGTAGTCCAGGAAGTCCGCCATCGCACGAGGATGGATCAGCAGGGTCGTTTCCACGGCGGCAGGGTCGGCAGCCGCCAGCAAGTGCAGTTCGTTGCACAGGTCCTGCAGCAGGCTGTCTGCATCCACCGCCTCGCTGACCTGGTAGCGGATCTGCCGGCGATCATGCGGTGTATTCGCAAAGGGGCAGAGTTCAAGCCCGATGACCGCCTGCTCGACCCAGGCACGGGTGTGGGCGATGACCGATGCTTCGGGCGCGCTCATCATTCGGGAACGCTCATCATTCGGGAACGCTCATCAGTGCGTTATTGCAGTTGCTGCAGTCGCAATTGCCGGGCGGCCTCTTCCAGGCGCGCATCGCCGATCTCGCGCAGCACCGCGCCCAGGTCCACTGCCGCCGTGTCACGCTCGAAGCGGCCGGTGAGCGCCACGTCCGTGCGAAGGGCGCCGCTTTCGTAGAGCGACCAGATCTCCCCGCCGTAGTCCGTGGCCAGGAGTTCCGGGGCGAAGCGCCCGAAGTAATTGCGCAGGTTGGCGACGTCGCGCTCGAGCATCCGGCTGGCGTGGTTGTTGCCGGCGGCGTCCACGGCCTGCGGCAGGTCGATGATGACGGGCCCTTCGCTGCCGACCAGGATGTTGAATTCCGACAAATCGCCGTGCACGACGCCTGCCTTCAGCATGAGCACCACCTGGTCGAGCAGGCGGGCATGATGCAGGCGCGCCTCCGAGGCGCTGAAACTGAGGTCGTTGAGTCGGGGTGCCGCGTCACCGTTCTCGCCGGTGATCAGTTCCATCAGCAGGACGCCCTCATGAAATTGATAGGGCGTCGGTACACGGATGCCGGCCGCGGCGAGTCGGTACAGGGCGTCGACCTCGGCATTCTGCCAGGCCGCCTCCTGGGACTCGCGACCATAACGGGTACCTTTGGCCATCGCGCGCGCCTGCCGGCTGTTCTTGACCTTGCGGTTCTCGGTGTAGTCGACGCTCTGGCGAAACGCCCGCTTGTTTGCTTCCTTGTAGACCTTGGCGCAGCGGATTTCATCGCCGCACCGGACGACGAACACCATTGCCTCCTTGCCGCTGGTCAACTGGCGCAGGACTGCGTCGATCAGGCCGTCTTCCAGCAGGGGTTCGAGGCGTTTGGGA
>JBBRJB010000540.1:0-2583 GCA_038220085.1 Burkholderiales bacterium | reverse complement strand
AAGCAGCTGTGGCGGCCGGTGTGGCAGGCAATCGAGGGGTCGTGGCCCAGCTGCGTAACCGTCAGCAGGATCACGTCATTGTCGCAATCGATGCGGACCTCGTGGACGGTCTGGACATGGCCCGACTCCTCGCCCTTGAACCACAGCTTGCCGCACGAGCGGCTGAAGTAGACCGCCCGGCCCAGTTCGGCCGTCTGGCGCAGCGCCTCGCGGTTCATCCAGGCGAACATCAGCACGTCGCGGCTGCCGGCCTCCTGCGCGATGACCGGCACCAGCCCCTGCGCGTCCCATTTCACTTCGTCGAGCCAATCCATGACGCCATTGTCCGGCATCGGCCGGGGACCGCTCACGCGCGGACCACAATTCCGCGTTCGGTCATCCGGGCCTTGGCCTGCCCGACCGTGAATTCGCCATAGTGGAAGATGCTCGCCGCCAGCACCGCGTCGGCCCCGCCGAGCTGGATGCCGTCGGCGAGGTCGTCGAGATTGCCGACACCGCCCGAGGCGATGACGGGGACGGTCACGGCGTCGCTGACGGCACGCGTGAGTTCCAGATCGAACCCGGCCTTGGTGCCGTCACGGTCCATGCTGGTCAGGAGAATTTCGCCAGCCCCGCGCCGGACCATCTCGGTGGCCCAGGCCACTGCGTCGAGGCCCGTGTTCTTGCGCCCGCCGTGGCTGTAGACATCCCAGCCGGGGCCGCGGCTGGCCGCCTCCTCGGCGCTGCGGCGCTTGGCGTCGATCGCGACCACGATGCACTGGGCACCGTACTTGTCCGACGCCGCCTCGATCACCCGCGGATCGGCGATGGCGGCCGAATTGAAGCTGGTCTTGTCGGCGCCGGCATTGAGCAGGCGGCGCACGTCTTCCACGGTGCGCACACCGCCACCCACGGTCAGGGGAATGAACACCTGTGACGCCACCGCCTCGATGATCGGCAGGATCAGGTCGCGCTCGTCGCTGGTTGCGGTGATGTCCAGGAAGGTGAGTTCGTCGGCGCCCTGCTGGTTGTAGCGGGCGGCAATTTCGACCGGATCGCCGGCGTCGCGCAGTTCCAGGAAGTTGACGCCCTTGACCACCCGGCCGCCAGTGACGTCGAGGCAGGGGATGATGCGTTTGGCGAGCAAGACCGGTCTCCGACGCGCCGACTCAGGCGCGCAACTCGTCGGCCCGGACCTGGGCCTTGACGAAATCGAGGTCGCCGGAATAGACCGCGCGGCCGCAGATCACCCCTTCGATGCCTTCGTCCTCGACCGCGCAGAGCCGCTCGATGTCGGCCATGTTGGACAGCCCGCCCGATGCGATCACCGGAATGTGCAGGGCCTGCGCCAGCTTCACGGTGGCCTCGATGTTGATGCCGGTCAGCATGCCGTCGCGCCCGATGTCGGTATAGTTGATCGACTCTACGCCCCAGTCCTCGAACTTGCGCGCCAGGTCCACCACCTCGTGGCCGGTGAGCTTGCTCCAGCCGTCGGTGGCGACCTTGCCCTCCTTGGCGTCGAGGCCGACGATGATGTGGCCGCCGAACGCGGTGCACGCGTCTTTCAGGAAGCCGGGGTTCTTCACCGCGGCGGTGCCGATGATGACGTAGCGCAGGCCGCCGTCGATGTATTTCTCGATGGTGTCCAGGTCGCGGATGCCGCCACCGAGCTGCACCGGGATCTCGTCGCCGACAGCCTGCAGGATCGAGCGGATCGCGCTGAAATTCTGCGGCTTGCCGGCGAACGCGCCGTTGAGGTCGACCAGGTGCAGGCGGCGGGCGCCGCGCGCCAGCCAGCTGCGCGCCATGGCGGCCGGGTCCTCGCTGAAGGTGGTGGCCTGGTCCATGTCGCCCTGTTTTAGGCGGACACAGTGACCGTCTTTCAGGTCGATAGCGGGGATGAGGAGCATCTTGGGAAGCTGGGATTCGACTGCGCCGCGATCGAGCCCATCGGAGGGCTCAGCCCCTGGAGCAGGCCAGGGCACAGGTCGGTTCGGATTGAACGGGTCGGTTCAGGGATTCCAGTGCAGGAAGTTGCGGTACAGCGCCAGCCCGTGGTCGGCGCTCTTTTCGGGATGGAACTGGGTGGCAAAAATATTATCGCGTGCAATGGCGGCGGTAAAGCGGGCGCCGTAATCGGCCTCGCCCACGCTGTGGTGCGCATCCGACGTTCGGGCATAAAAGCTGTGAACGAAATAGAAATAGCTACCGTCCGGCACGCCCTCCCAGATCGGATGGGGCTTCTGCCAGACCCGGTTCCAGCCCATTTGCGGCACCTTGTAGCGGCTGCCATCGGGCTGCCGCCGGCCAGCCAGCTCGAACCGGACCACCTCTCCCGGGATCAGACCCAGGCCGGCGGTCGGGCCCTCCTCGCTTCGGTCCAACAGCATCTGCATGCCGACGCAGACACCGAACAGCGGCTTGCTGGCCGCCGCCTCAAGCACCGGTTCGAGCAAGCCGGACTCGCGCAGCTGGCGCATGCAGTCCGGCATGGCGCCCTGCCCCGGCAACACCACCCTTTGAGCACTGCGCACGTCCTCGGGCCGGTCGGTAACGACCACCTCGAAGCCGCTGCCCGCGGCCACGTGTTGCACCGCCTGCGAC
>JBBRJB010000539.1:0-2583 GCA_038220085.1 Burkholderiales bacterium | reverse complement strand
AGGCCCGACGACCTGGGCGCCATCCCGATGCGCGCGCTGCTGGCGCGCAACCCCGGGCTCGATCCCGCCGCGATCGAGGAGGTGCTGTACGGCTGCGCCAACCAGGCCGGCGAGGATAACCGGAACGTGGCCCGCATGGCGCTGCTGCTGGCGGGCCTGCCACAGGAGGTGCCTGCCGCCACGCTGAACCGCTTGTGCGGGTCCGGCATGGATGCCGTGGGCACGCTGGCGCGCGCGATCCGCACCGGCGAAATCGAACTGGGCATTGCCGGCGGCGTTGAGAGCATGTCGCGAGCGCCCTTCGTGATGCCGAAGGCGGACTCTGCCTACTCGCGTGCCAGCGCGGTCTTCGACACCACCATCGGCTGGCGCTTCGTGAATCCGAAGATGAAGGCGGCATTCGGCGTGGACCAGATGCCGGAAACGGCCGAGAACGTGGCGGTCGATTTCAAGGTCAGCCGTGAGGACCAGGACGCTTTCGCGATGCGCAGCCAGCAACGCGCTGCGGCCGCGCAGAAGAACGGCTTCTTCGCCGAGGAAATCGTGCCGGTCGAGATCGCCCAACGCAAAGGCGATCCGCTGGTCGTCGACCGCGATGAGCATCCGCGCGAGACCTCGATGGCGGCACTGGCCAAGCTCAAGCCGATCGTCCGTTCCGACGGCACGGTGACGGCGGGCAATGCCTCCGGCGTCAACGACGGCGCGGCCGCGATGATCATCGCCTCCGAAAAGGCTGCCAAGCGCTTCGGACTCACGCCGCGCGCGCGGCTGGTGGCGATGACCACGGCCGGCGTGGCGCCGCGCATCATGGGAATCGGCCCGGCGCCGGCGACCCGGCGGCTGCTGCAGAAGGCTGGCCTCGAGATGAGCGCGATCGATCTCATCGAACTGAATGAAGCGTTTGCCGCGCAGGGACTGGCCGTGCTGCGTGAACTGGGGGTCGCGGACGACTCGCCCAAAGTCAATCCCAACGGCGGTGCAATCGCGCTCGGGCATCCCCTGGGGATGTCGGGCGCGCGCCTGGTGTTGACGGCGACCCACCAGTTGCAGCGAAGCGGAGGCCGCTATGCGATTGCCACGATGTGCATCGGCGTCGGCCAGGGGATTGCCACGCTGATCGAGCGCGTCTGACACCCGTGGACAGCTTTTATCCGTCCAGGTTCCGACGCACCCGGTGAACGTCGCGGATTTGGCCGACCCGACCCTGTTCTACGGGTTGGCGGTGGTCGCGGTGCTGCTCGCCGGGTTCTCCAAGGCCTCGGCGGCCGGCGGCGTGGGTCTGCTCGCGGTGCCCTTGATGTCGATCGCCATCGCACCCCAGCATGCCGCCGCGATCATGCTGCCGATACTGTGCGCGCTCGACCTGCTCGGCCTGTGGGCCTACCGCGGCCGGTCCGACGCAGGCCTCATGCGGCATCTCATTCCCGGGGCGATCGTCGGTATCGTCATCGGAGCCCTCGTCTTCAAGACGCTCGACGTTCGCTGGGTGAAGGGCCTGCTCGGCGCCGAATGCCTGATCTTCGCGCTCCACCGCATCCTCGGCAGCAGAAGCATTGCCGCCAGGCCCGGCGCCGCCCCGAGTCGGGTCCGGGCGGCGTTCTGGTCAGGCATTGCCGGGTTCACCAGCACTATTGCCCACGCCGGGGGGCCACCGCTGCTGCAATACCTGCTGCCGCTGAAACTGGACAAGTTGCGCTTGGTGGCTACGACCGTGTACTTCTTCACCCTTGTCAACTACGTCAAGCTGATCCCGTATGGCCTGCTCGGCTTACTGAGTACTTCCAATCTGACGACAGCGCTGATGCTGGTGCCGGTGATCCCGGTGGGATACTGGATCGGGCTCAAGTTCACACGATTGATTCCCGAGAAAGGCTTTTATCTCTTCATCAACCTGTCGCTGCTTGCCACCGGGGTGAAGTTGTTATGGGACGGGCTGTCCGCCCCGTCGTCATGAGCGGGGCGTCGCAATTAGCCGGCGTCGTCATGAGTCCGAATCCTTGACCGCGCCCATGGAGCCGGGCTTCGATTCGGATTCAGGCTTCACCGATTTGGTCGATGAAATCTGCTCCGGGGGGCTGCCGCCCTCTTCTTCCCAGACGTTCTTCTGCTCGGCCGAGTCACGGGTGCGCGGCGAATTGGTGTCCAGGGTTTTCGTTTTCGGGTCGCCTGCCTGCTGCGGCTGGTCCGCCGCAGGCTTGCCCTGGGTCTTGTGCTGGTCGTTCATGGAGTTCTCCTGTCGCCGTGCCCGCCGGAGTCCGGTTCGGGTCGACCAGTATGGAGGCAACGGCTATGCCTGCGCCTGGTACCCACGTCACGAGCCCTCAAGAGCGTTTCGCGGCTCCCGAAGAGGCGGGAAGCCCATTTTCCGAGGCCATGATTGCCACGACGCTGCGGGATGGACTGGTAAAGTGGTTGGTAAACCCTTTTTCGTTGGATCGTCAATGACTGCATCGAAGCGTCCGCATTCCGAGCCTTCCGAACCGCTCCCGCCTGAAGACCAGCCCCAGCCCGGGTCTCTTCCCACGGAGGGCGATGGCGTCCGCGAGGTGGGCAAGCAGGGCTACGACGATGAGCGCAGCGGGC
>JBBRJB010000538.1:0-2604 GCA_038220085.1 Burkholderiales bacterium | reverse complement strand
GCCTGCGAATGGACCTGCCGGACCATCTCCGTATCGACCGGACCCGGCGCAATCGCATTCACGGTGATGTTGAACGGCGCCAGTTCGATCGCGAGTGCGCGGGTCATGCCGACGATTCCCGTCTTCGATGCGCCGTAGGAGACCCGACCGGACACGCCCCGCAGCCCGGTGACCGACGAAATATTGATGATCCTGCCCCAGCCGCTCTTGATCATCTCGGGCGCGGCGACGTGCACGCAGCGATAGGTGCCGGTCAGGTTGACGGCGATGATCCGCTCGAAGCCCTCGATGGTCTGCTTGAGGAATGCCGTCTGCTCGCCGACACCCGCGGAGTTCACCAGGATATGGAGTCCGCCGAAATTCTCCACCGCCGCGGCGACCATCGCTTCCACTTCCGCCTGGACCCGCACATCGACCTTCATGGCGATTGCGCGGCCTTTCTCTTTTTCGATTTCGGCGCAGACCGCCCTGGCCGTATCGCCATTCTGATCGGCCACGACCACCGCCGCCCCGTCCCGAGCGAAACGCAATGCCATCTCCCGGCCGAGTCCGCTGCCGCCACCGGTGACGACCGCCACCCGCTGTTTACCTGCCTTGTCCGTCATTGCGTCTCTCCGTTGCTGTTATCCATGGATTCAAACCCTGGCCTGGCGGCTGAGTTCAGCTGCCGCGCCTGGCTGCCATGAAGAAATCGCTGCCGCCGACCTGCCCGCCCTTGAGCACCAGTTGCACGCCGTCGAAACGGGCGTCGGCCGACCAGGCCCGGCAGATCGGTGAACCTCTCGCCAGCGGCGAGACCGCTTCGAGCGCATCGATGGGCAGCTTGTCGACGATCCTGCCCGAGGTGTCGCCACCGGCAAACACCACGCGCGGCAGGGCATGGCGACGGGTCAGGGCGCTGGCGATGTCTCCCAGCGCATCGCCAAGCGCCTGCTGGGCCTGGACCATCGAGGTCCCGGCCTGTTCGCATTGCTCGCGCAGCCTCGATATGGAATCGTCATCCGGGGACTGGGCCGTGTAGACGAGCGCGTCGTGTCCCTCCGTCAACGCGAGGTCGGCTGCAGCCACCGCCCGATCGATCTCGGCCTGGCGTGCAGCCGGATCCGCGATCTTCAGCGCGTCCAGGCGGCAGGGTGCAAAACCAGCCTCGATGGCGCTCGACACCTGCTCTGCCGTCGTCGGCGAACAACTGCCCGAGAGCACCAGCAGGCGCTCGACCGGTTCGGACCGGGCCTCGGCCATGGCGGTCACAGCCGGCAACAGGCCTGCCGCCCTCCACCAGGCCACCAGCGCGTACTGCAGTCCGGACGAGGACGCGGTGAAGAGGCCGTTGCCGCGATTGCCCCAGACAAGACGCCCCACCTCGGCCTGGCTCGCGTCGTCCATCACGTCGAACGAGACGATCCGGTTGGCGGTGCGCGCAGCGGCCAGGGCGGCGTCGCCGTTGCCCGTCATCAGGTCCACGACGTCGACCAGACCGACGGGAGCGGAGGTCTGCTTGCCGAGATGCCGTCCCAGGTCGGACTCGGACATCGGTGTCATCGGGTGGCGCGCCATCGTCGGGTGACGGTCGAGCCGATAGCGCACCGGGCCGACCCCGGCGAAGAGGTTGCCGAACGCCTGCCAGCGCCGCAGTTGCGGCGCGCCGACCACCAGCGGCGACCAGGCCTCTGCGGCCAGCGGCAGGGCCAAGTCGATGGCGCGCCCGATCGACCCGACGGTCGCGGAGGAATCGAAGGTGGAGCACACCTTGTACTGCGTGATCGGCGCCTTCAGGTCGAACAGGGTCCGGAAGACCGGCGGGAGCTGCTCGTCCATCCACTCCGGCGGCCTGCTCCTGGCGGTCCCGGCGATGCCGATGCCCCGGTGGTGCCGGAACCGCGCCAGTCCGGCGGCGGTCGGCGGCTTCACGAACAGCACCGTCGGCAGCCCGGCAAAGGCCATCACCTCCATCGTGTCGGTCGAGCCGGTGAAGTCGTCCCCGTAGAACGCCAGCAGCAGCCCCTCGGGCAGGGTCGTCTCGCTCTTCATCGCCCGAAAGTCTCCAGCGCCTGGCGCAAGGCCGTCGACTCCCGCGCCGCCTGCTCGACCGGGACCCCGCCCATTGCCGCGTCCCACGCGTCCCGCAATGCTTCGACGCCGGCTGCCACGCCACCGGGATGGGCAACGATGCCGCCACCGGCGCAGTAAATCAGGTCCGGCGTGCCCAGCGCCTCCCAGGTCGGCGCTACCTGCTTGGCGGACTGCGCCGACGAAAACACCGGCATGACCAGGCAGGGCTTCGAAGCGAACATCGGGGTCAGGCATGCACGCGCGGATGCAAGCACGCTGTCGTCGGGCTCCCAGAACTTGTTGGCGAGGCCATTGACGTGCATATGATCGGCACCCGCGAGGCGCCACAGCTTCTGCCAGGCCACATACGACCAGCCGTGGGTGTCGGACCGTCCGAGGTATCCCCAGCCATTGCGATGGGCGTGGATCGCCAGGCGGGTCGACTTGCGCAAGGCCGAGAAGCCCACCAGGCCGACCGAATTCAGGCTGACCATGACGCAGGTATTGCCGAGTTCTTCCACCAGATCGTGGCGCCGGCGCATTTCGTCGAGG
>JBBRJB010000537.1:0-2605 GCA_038220085.1 Burkholderiales bacterium | reverse complement strand
TTCCACCTTGCCTTTGGGGCCGGATATCCGGAGACCGGAAACGTCAACAAAAGCGCCCTGCATTGTGACCTGATCTCAGGACTCACGAAAGGATCTCAAGTCACCCTCGACGACAAGCCATTCTGCATCGACGGCGAATTCGTCACGATGCCCCCTGAGGTCAAGTGGCTCTGAACCATGCGTGCGCAAATTCCCGTTCTCGATGCCGATCCGCCGGCGCCGGACGAAATCCCTGATTTCTGATCCGGAAGTCCTCATGTCCCACCCCTCTTCGCTTTCCGGGGGGAAGAGGAGATGGGAAACTTCGCCCTCGAAAACCCTTCCGGGTCCAATTCGCGGCTTAGGGCTTGACGGAAGCATCCGTCATTCGCTAACCAATGATAGAGCTTTGAAAGTGGTAGGAAAGTGAGGCACTTCCTCCCCTCACCCCGGCCTCTGAGGCATTCGCTCCAAGTCTTCATGATCCCAATCCCCAAAAAGCGGATTACTTGCATTTTTTTAAGAAAGCGTAATTGTCAATTCCATATGAAAATCCACCTAAAGACCCTTGTCGCCAGCTCTGTTCTGGCAGTGGCACTCGCTTCGACAGCGAGCGCGCAAACACCTGCGCCTCCGACGCCCGCAGCGAACCCCGAAGTGAAGCCTGATTTCCCACCGCACACCGAGGTTCTGAAGGGCTACGAGAAAGTCGTATCGACCAATGACGGGGCGCAGAGCTTCTACACCCTGTGGCTCCGCAAGAAAGACGGGCAACTCCTTGCGGAGCTGCCGAAGGACTTCGCCAAGCAGCGGCACTTCATCGCACTCACCGTCGCCAGTGGAGAAGATTATGCCGGCCTGCAGGCAGGCGATGGCGTGTTCTACTGGCGTCAATACGACAAGCGGATCGCCCTCGTCGAGCCGAACCTTGCAACCAAATCATCCGGCGACCCGCAGAGCAAGTCCTCGGTCGATCGCCTGTTCACCGACAAGGTCCTGCTCGACGTGCCGATCATCGCGATGGTGCCCAATGGTGGTCCGGTCATCGATTTGGACGCGCTGCTTGTCGGCCAGGCCAGCAAATTCTTCGGCAGCCGCGTCGCCGGTCTGAACGCAAACCTGCACCGCATCGTCACTGCAAAGGCGTTCCCGGGCAACGTCGAGGTCGGCATCGAGGTGCCGATGAAGGACGGACAACTACGTACGCTCCATTATTCGATCAGTCTCCTGCCTCCCGCAGATCCCAAAGTCTACGAGCCGCGGGTCGCTGACGAGCGCGTCGGCTACTTCACCACGTCCTACGTCGATTTCGGCAAGTTTACCGAGAACGAGACACGCGTCCGATACATCAACCGTTGGAACCTGAAGAAGGCCGACCCGTCCCTGAAGCTCAGCCCGCCTGTGGAGCCGATCGTTTTCTACATCGAGCACACCACCCCCATCCGTTACCGCCGCTGGGTGCGTCAGGGGATCCTGATGTGGAACAAGGCATTTGAGAAGATCGGGATCATCGGAGCGATCGAAGTTCGCCAGCAGGATGCCGCCTCGAAGAGCTACATGGACCTCGACCCCGAGGACGTGCGATACAACTTCGTCCGCTGGCTCAGCAACGGTGCCGGCACCGCGATCGGACCGAGCCGCGTCCATCCGGAGACCGGCCAGATCCTGGACGCCGACATCATCCTGACCGACGGCTGGATCCGCCACTGGTGGACGCAGTATAACGAACTGCTGCCAAAGATCGCCACCGAGGGCATGGCACCTGAGACCATGGCCTGGTTGGCTGAAAATCCGGACTGGGACCCGCGCGTCCTGCTTGCCGCACCGCGCGAACGCACCAGAGTCCGCGCCGAGCTGGCAGCCACCGCCGCCGATCCCGCCCACCCGCTGATGCAGCATGGCGACGCCGACAACCGGCTCCTGGGTGAGCACATTCTCGACGGCCTGCGCGGTCGCCAGAGCCAGCGCAACGGCCTCTGTCAGGCCGCCAACTGCAAAACCCACGGGATTGCGACCATGCGCATGATGCTCGACATTGACGCAGCTGACGCAGAAGCCGCTGGGGGTGATCAGGGAGATGGTGCAAAGAACGACGAGCAAATCATCGACGGGATCCCGGAGAAATTCATCGGGCCGCTGCTTGCCGATTTGACCGTGCACGAGGTCGGGCACACCATTGGTCTGCGCCACAACTTCAAAGGCTCGTCAATCTACACCCTGAAGCAGATCAACAGCGACGAAGTCATCGGAAAAAAGCCACTCGCCTCCTCGGTGATGGACTACATTCCGGTGAATATGATCCTCGCCGGCGAGGGAGAAAAACAGGGCGACTACGGCATGATCAGCGTCGGCCCCTACGATGATTGGGCGATCGAGTATGGCTACAGCCTGGAGAAAGATCTGAAGCCGATCCTGGCCAAGGTCGCCGACCCGCTGTTGCAGTATGCCACGGACGAGGATACCGGGGGATCGGACCCGCTTGCCCGCCGCTACGACTTCTCCGCCGACCCGCTCGACTACAGCAACGAGATGATGAAAATCGTGCGCAAGCACCGCGGCGAACTCTTGGAAAAGTTCGTCAAGGACGGGCAGAGCTGGTCGAATGCCCGTCGCGGTTACCTGCTCA